>JALWHA010000121.1 GCA_027038695.1 Acidobacteriota bacterium | reverse complement strand
TGAATTCAAGGTAAAAGATGGAAAGGAAGATAAAGACCCGCTTCAGCAGATAAAGGAAAAAAAATACTACGAAAAATACCTAAACAAAGTGAAAGAGATTTACCTGATTGGAATGACTTTTGATAAGAATGAGAGGAACATCTCAAGATATGAGTATGAGAGATTATAGATTAGGGATAATGAATGAAAAAGCAGGGATTTTGGATTGAAATAAGGCGTGAAAAATGAATGAAGAAATAATACGCATTGATGAGATTAAAACAAAGATTTACACAATAAGAGGCGTTCAGGTAATGCTTGACAGCGACCTTGCAAAACTGTACGGAGTGGAAACCAGAGTATTAAATCAAGCGGTAAAAAGAAACAAAGAAAGGTTTCCCGAAGATTTTATGTTTCAATTAACTAAAGAAGAACTTGACTCTTTAAGGTCACAAATTGTGATCTCAAGTTGGGGTGGAAGGCGATACCTCCCTTACGCCTTCACCGAGCAGGGAGTCGCAATGCTTTCCGCAGTATTAAAAAGTAAAACAGCAGTGGAAGTAAGCATAAAAATCATGAAGGCATTTGTGGCAATGAGGAAATTTATTCTAAAAAATGCCGAAATTTTCAGCCGTCTTGAAAAGGTAGAATACAAATTAAGCGAGCACGACAAAAAATTTGAGGCATTATTTGACGCATTGGCAAATAAAGACGAAATCCCCAATCAGGGAATATTCTTTGACGGACAGATATTTGACGCATACAAATTCGCCTGTGATTTAATCCGCTCTGCAAAGAAATCCATTGTTTTAATAGACAATTACATTGACGAAAACGTGCTTACTCTTTTAACAAAAAGAAAACCTGAAGTAAAAGCAGTCATCTATGTCGGGAAAATAACAAAACAAATTGAATTAGACTTGAAAAAACACAATGAGCAGTGTCCTCCCGTTGAAATAAAAGAAATAAAAAACATTCACGATAGATTTTTAATAATAGACGACAAAGATGTTTATCATATAGGCGCCTCATTAAAAGATTTAGGCAAAAAAGTCTTTGCCTTCTCAAAAATAGATAAAAATGGATTGAAAATTTTAGAGAAAAAACTGAAATAAGAAAGTTTTTTAAATTATAGATTTTTCTAAATTCCAATCAAAGATACCTTCCTCAATAAATCATCCAGAATTTTTCATCTATAATTTCTTTTATGATTGTGTCAACCTATATCAGGACGGGACACTTTCCCCTAAACAAAAACCCCGCCTTGGTTGAAGGCGGGGGGAAAGAAAATTTATGTGTGAAAATTTATTTCAGGTTTTCGGGGTTTAAAGGTTCTAATTCGGGGATGGTGAATATGCCGTCTTTTCTGATTAGTTTATCGTCAAAGTATATTTCGCCGCCGCCGTATTCAGGCCTTTGAATGCATACCATATCCCAGTGAATTGCGGAGCGGTTTCCGTTGTCCGCTTCGTCGTAAGCGTTGCCGGGGGTGAAGTGGAAAGAGCCTTTTATCTTTTCATCAAAGAGTATGTCAAGCATAGGCTCTTCAACATAGGGGTTTAAGCCTATTGCAAATTCACCGACAAACCTTGCCCCTTCGTCTGTGTCAAGTATCTGGTTTAATCTTTCGGTTTTCTTCCCTGCGTCTGCTTTAACAATCTTTCCGTCTTTGAATTCAAGGTATATTTCGTCAAACACAGTGCCCTGATATAAGGTTCTTGCATTGTAGGTTATGTATCCGTTTACCGAATTTTTCACGGGAGCGGTGAACACTTCCCCGTCCGGTATGTTCATTTTGCCGTCGCATTTTATTGCAGGGATATCTTTTATTGAGAATGTTAAATCAGTGCCTTTCCCCTTGATGTGTACTTTATCTGTTTTGTTCATTAAATCAACAAGGGGGTCCATAGCCTTTGACATCTTTGAGTAATCAAGGGTGCATACCTTGAAGAAGAAGTCTTCAAACTTCTCGGTAGGCATGTTTGCACTCTGGGCAAAGGAAGGGGAAGGCCATCTCATTACCACCCATTTTTTCTTGGGCACCCTTATTTCCATGTGAACAGGGTGAAGCCACTCTTTCTGGTATTCTGCAAGCCTTTTAGAAGGAACATCCCCTAATTCGGCAACATTTAAGTGGCCGCGAACAGCAACATAGCAGTCCATCTCTTCCATAAAAGGGGCGTCGTATTTTGCCTTTAACTTCCACATATCTGCGTTTGATTTAAGGAGTATCTTTCTTAAAATCCTGTTATCCATAAAGTTTACGAAGGGCATACCGCCTTTTTTGTAAATCTCGTCAATTAAGGCTTCGGCAAGAGAAAAGTCTTCAATTGTTGTGTCTATTAAAACCTTTTCCCCTTTCTTTACCTCTATTGAGTAATCAACTATTATCTTTGCAAGTTTTTTCACCCTGTTATCAATCATCTTGCTCTCCTTTCCATCTTAATACAGGCTTTCTTGCCGCAAGTGTTTCATCAAGCCTTCTTACAGGCGTAAAGTGAGGCGCTTCTTTGAGGATTTGCGGGTTTTCTTTAGCCTCTTCCGCCACCTTTTTCATTGTTTCAATAAAGTAGTCTATTTCTTCCTTGCTTTCGCTTTCCGTGGGCTCAATCATAATTGCCCCGTGAACGATAAGCGGGAAGTAAACTGTCGGCGGATGGATGCCGTAATCAATTAGCCTTTTTGCTATGTCTAAAGTTGTTATCCCGTATTCTTCCTGATACTTATCGTTGAACACAACCTCGTGCAGTGTTTCTGATTTAAAGGGAAGGTTGTAATAATCCTTCAACTTCTCCCTTACATAGTTTGCGTTTAAAACAGCGTCATAGGTTGTCTGCTTTAAACCTTTTCCCCCCATTGCCATTATGTAAGCAAGGGCTTTTAAGGTTACAAGGAAGTTTCCGTAAAAGCCGTGAACCTTGCCTATGCTGTCCGGATAGTTCCAGTTCATTGTATAGCCGTCTTTATCGTCTCCCTCAACAACAGGCACAGGCTGAAAGGGTGCAAGGTGTTTTTTAAAGCATACCGGGCCTGAACCGGGTCCTCCGCCGCCGTGAGGTGTTGAAAATGTTTTGTGAAGGTTTATGTGCATTACATCAACGCCCATATCTCCCGGCTTTACAACACCCATTAAGGCGTTCATGTTTGCACCGTCCATGTAAAGCATTGCGTCTTTTTCATGCAGAATATCTGCAATCTCTTTTATGTTTTTCTCAAATACCCCTAAAGTGTTCGGGTTTGTTAGCATTAAAGCGGCAACATCTTCGTTTACGGCATCTTTCAAAGCGTTTAAGTCAACGCAGCCTGTCTCGTCAGACTTTACTTCAATTACCTGATAGCCTGCAAAGGTTGATGTTGCAGGGTTTGTGCCGTGTGCAGAATCGGGGATTAAAACATACTTTCTCGGGTTGCCCTTTTTCTCGTGGTACTTCCTGATCATCATCATTCCAGTCAATTCACCGTGAGCCCCTGCCGCAGGCTGTAATGTGCACTCGTCCATTCCCGTGATTTCGCAAAGGTAATTTTGCAATACCTTCATTGATTTTAAACTGCCCTGAACAAGGTTGTATGAAAACATTGGGTGGGAGTGCAAAAAGCCTTCCATTGAGGCAATTTTTTCATTCATTTTAGGGTTGTGCTTCATTGTGCATGAGCCTAAGGGGTAAAATCCGTCGTCAACCCCGTAGTTCATCTTGGAAAGCCTTGTAAAGTGCCTTACAACTTCAACCTCGGAAACCTGAGGAAGCCCTATTTTCCCCTTTCTCCTATATTCCCCCTCAAAATCCTTCTTTTCAACGGGGAATTCTATGTCAATCCCTGATTTTCCCTCAACGCTTATTTCAAATATGAGTTTTTCCTTTTCCCTGAGCGTCTTCATTTTACACTCTCCATTATCTCAACAAGGGTGTCAATATCCTTTGTGTCTATAACCTCGGTTGTTGTTAGCAAAAACTTATCTTTATCAAGCCCGAACTTTGCAAGGTGAACACCGGGGAATACCCCTTTCTCAATGCACAAATCCCTGAATTTAAGGAAATCAACATCCGTTTGAACAAGGAATTCGTTAAAGGTGGGCTTTGTGTTTAACACCCTGAAGTGCTTTGTTTTGTTTATTCTCTCCTTTGCGTATTCGCTTAATGAGTAATTTAAACTTGCAAGTTTTTTAAACCCCTCTTCCCCTAAAAGGGATAGGTAAATAGTCGCCCTTAACATGCACCAGCCCTGATTTGAGCAGATGTTTGATGTCGCCCTTTCCCTTTTAATGTGCTGTTCCCTTGCTGAAAGGGTTAAAACATAGCCCCTCTTTCCGTCAACATCAACAGTCTCCCCCGCAACCCTGCCCGGCATCTGCCTTACAT
>JALWHA010000120.1 GCA_027038695.1 Acidobacteriota bacterium | reverse complement strand
GATTATAAGAGTTTTGTTTATGTTAGAATAATTTTAAAAGAAAAATATTTATTATCTTCAGGAGGAGGGTTTATGGATGTTACAATTCTTTCAAGATTGCAATTCGCAATCGCCACTTATTTTCATTTTCTATTTGTCCCGCTAACCTTAGGTTTGGTCTGGCTTCTTGCCTGGATGGAAACCAAGTATGTTAGAACCGGAGACGAAGAGTACAAGGATATGGCAAAGTTTTGGGGCAAAATTTACCTGATAAACTTTGCCATAGGTGTAGTAACCGGTATTACCCTTGAGTTTCAGTTCGGCACAAACTGGTCAAGGTATTCTCAGTATGTCGGAGATGTTTTCGGTTCTTTATTGGCAATTGAAGCAACGGTAGCATTCTTTCTTGAATCAACATTTATCGCTGTTTGGGTTTTCGGCTGGGATAAGTTGTCAAAAAAAATGCACGCCCTCGCGATATGGCTTGTTGCCATAGGCACAAATGTTTCAGCGATCTGGATTTTAACCGCAAACGCATGGATGCAACACCCGGTAGGATATGTTATCAGAAACGGCAGAGCCGAATTGACAAACTTTGCGGCAGTTGTGTTCCAACCCTACGTTTGGCTTAAATTCGGCCATCAAATAACCGCGGCAATGACTCTGGCAGGTTTTTTTGTAGCCGGCATCAGCGGATACCATTTAATCAAGGGAAGCAACGTATCATTTTTTAAAAAATCATTTAAAATGGCAATCACCTATGCATTAGTAGCCTCCATATTGGTGGTAGGTATCGGACATGAGCATGCGGCAGAGGTTGCAAAAACACAGCCTACCAAATTAGCCGCAATGGAATCCCTCTGGCAAACAAGAACGAATGCCCCGATTTATCTATTACTCTGGCCTGATGCGGCAAACGAAAAAAATGCGATAGAGGCTTTCCCTATTCCGGGAATGTTGAGTATGCTTGCGTTTCACAGTACTTCCGCCGAAGTTAAAGGACTAAAAGATTTTCCAAAAGACGAAAGACCACCCTTACTTGCAACATTCTTAAGTTTCAGACTTATGGTGGCATTCGGCTTTCTGTTTATACTGTTGACGTTATACGGCTTCTGGAAGAGAAATGACATAGAAAATCATCCTTTGTTTTTAAAGATACTCCTTTACTCCCTACCTTTAACCTATCTATCAATTCTATTAGGCTGGACTCTTGCCGAAGTCGGAAGGCAACCGTGGATAGTTTACGGATTAATGAAGGTAAAAGATGCGGTTTCTCCGACTATAAGCGCAGGCCAGGTTCTTACTTCGGTAATTGCATTTACCCTTGTTTATACATTGCTCGGCATCGCGGATTTTTATCTTATCTTTAAAACAGCCAGAAAAGGGCCTAAGGCTTAAGGAGGTGTTATTATGAATTTACAGATACTCTGGTTTATTCTATGGGCTGTTTTATGGGCAGTTTACTTTATGCTTGACGGGTTTGACCTCGGTTTAGGTTCATTGCTTCCCGTTCTGGCAAAAGACGAAAAGGAAAAAAGAATTGTATACAACGCTATGGGACCTTTTTGGGACGGTAACGAAGTATGGCTTATCACCGCGGGCGGTGCTACATTTGCCGCTTTCCCGAAAACATATGCCATTATGTTTTCATGCCTTTACACCCCTTTGTTGATGATACTGTTTGCACTGATTTTAAGGGGTGTCGCTTTTGAATTCAGAAGCAAACATGATTCAGACAGGTGGAGAAAGATATGGGATTACTGCTTAATCATAGGAAGTTTCCTTCCCGCTTTACTTTTCGGAGTCGCTTTCGCAAATATATTTAAAGGTATTCCCTTTGACGTTAACGGAATGTATCACGGAAACACTTTAAAACTTTTAAACCCTTACGGGTTAATCGGCGGAATCCTATTCGTATTGGTATTTATGATGCATGGCAGTTTGTGGCTGTGGTCAAAATCAGAGGGGGAATTGAGCGAAAGGGCAAAAGGGATTGCGGACAAACTATGGAACGCAGTCCTGGTATTTGCGGTAATTTTCCTTGCTTACTCCTATGCTGCAACAAAACTCTGGGACAACTATTTTAAAAACCCGGTTCTCTTTATTCTGCCGCTACTTGCGGTAATCGCGCTGATTATGGTTAAGGTTTACCTTGTTAAGGGAGAAAACTGGAAAGGCTGGTTCGCTTCCTCAGCAACCATTCTCTTTACAACCTTTTGGGGAGTGGGCGGATTGTTCCCGAACCTTTTTCCGTCAAGCATTGACCCGAATGCAAGTTTAACAATTTACAATTCTTCTTCCTCGCCTTTGACTTTAAAGATCATGACGGTTGTTGCATTAATTTTTGTACCGATTGTTATTTTTTATCAATTCTGGACTTACAGAACATTTTCGCATACGGTTACGGAAAAAGACCTTGAATCGGAAGAAGCATATTAATAATTTGTTACACATCAGTCAACAGGGGGGAAAATCCCCCCTTTTTTTATAATCCTCAAGAAACAACTTACATAACATCAAATAAACTTAGGGGATTCCTATCTTTATTACATACCTATACATACACGCCACAGTCCACAGCAATGAATAAACTCAACCACCTGTTTTTTACATATAAATAAAGGTATAATTAGATTAGTGTTAAGAAAAAACAAGAGGAGGCAAAAATGTTTGTAACAAGAAAAATAGGAAAAATTTTAAGGGGAAGTGCCACCCCATTTCAAATAATGCTTGCCTGTATTTTAGGCTCTGTTTTAGGCTTCCTACCCGGCTTTAGCCATGCACCGGGCTTAACTGTTTTTACAATTATTTTATTGATTATTCTGAACGCAAACTTAGGGCTCGCACTTACCACATTCGCTTTGGCAAAGATTTTATCCTATCTCACTACTCCACTCACATTCAAGATAGGGGTAAGTTTAATGAACGGTTTTGCAAAAAAACTCTTTGTTGACCTTATTAACGCACCTGTTTTCGCTCTTTGCGGGTTTGAATACTATTTAACGACAGGCAGTTTAATTATGGGATTGCTTATTGGAATTGTATGGGGAGTTTTCGTTGTATTAACCGTGCAAAAATTCAGGAAAACAATGGTAGCAGCAGAGGAGAAACATTCTAAAATAATGTCTTTTCCCCAAACGGCATTCGGGAAAACACTTATCCTTATCCTTTTCGGCAAAGGGAACAAAAAAGATTATAAAGAGATTTTAGAGAAAAAAGCCTTCCCTTTCAGGATTTCGGGGATAGTTTTAGCGATTATTGTCTTTGCAATTCTCTCTTTTACTCAACAGTTTCTTGCAGGGTCTTTTATTAAAAAGTATTTGAAAATGGGGCTTGAACAGGCAAACGGCGCAACGGTAGATATAGGAAAAGCCTATATTAACTTATCAGAAGGAAAATTCATAGTAAAGCACATTGCAATATGCGACCCTGAACACCTTGACAAAAACCTGTTTGAGGCAAAAGAGATTACGGCGGACATTAGCAGCAAAAATTTACTCGCAAAAAGGCTCAGGCTTGACAATGTAAAGGTTTTAGGTGCACAAATAGACAGCCTAAGAAAGAAAAACGGCAAACTTTTTAAGCCGTTAAAAGTCCAGGAGGGAAAAGATGAGAGAGAAATAAAATCCCTTGACTATTATCTTTCAAACGCAAAAGAGATAAAAAGAAAGTTAAAAAAGGTAAAAAGGTGGTATAAAAAGTTATCCGAATCAGCCGAAACGGTAAAAAAATACACAGGAACGGAAGGGGAAACTCTTGAACAAAGGCTTAAAAGGGAAGCTGAAGCATTGGGATACCAAAATGTAATTGCCAGACATTTGATTAAAAAATCTCCAACCTTCTCAATAACAAAACTTAGTGCCGATAACATAAAAACCCATGATATTTTAAAAGACGAAACATTGAAATTGTTTATGAAAGAGATTTCAACAAACCCCAACCTTTCACCGGTTGCTCCGGAAATTCATATCGCATCTTCAAAGAAAACATTTGATTTTAACGGTATCTTTGCGGGGTTAAGTGCTAAAAAAGGGGAAAATAGATTTAATTTTTCCGTAAATGACCTCAATATCGATAAACTGTTTAAAACAATTAAACTTAAAAATCAAAACACATTGACAGGCGGAACAACAACAATTAAATGCAAAGGAAAGATCTTTGAAAAGGAAAATGTTATGATTGATGCGAAATTAAATGTAAACATTGAAAATTCAACAATTAAGATACCGAAATTAGGGGAAGAAAAGGTTGAAAAACTTGAATTTCCAATCTATTTAACGGGGAAATTAGACAATCCGAAGGTAAAAGTTGATACAAAAGTGATTTTCTCCCAATTAAAAAGCGTATGGAAAGACAAGGCAAAGGA
>JALWHA010000119.1 GCA_027038695.1 Acidobacteriota bacterium | reverse complement strand
AGTTAGTATTTATTGATATGATTGTTTTTTTGTTTTTTGTTTTATCCGTTATAGGAATTTTTTATGCAAAATATGGCAGTGATATTTTTTTAATTAAGGGATTTTACACAGGTTATTTTCCTGTTATCGCTTATTTTTTAGGCAGGCTCTTTTCCAATAAAAAAGATATATCAGAAGTGGATAAAATAATCAGGTTTTTGTTAATAATCGGTATTATAAGTATTTTATGGGGGTTGAGACAATTTTTCTTTCCTTTTGCAAAGGAATTTTCTTATTCTCATTTGCCGGGAGCAGGGGGCAAATTTCTGGGAGACCATTATGCCAAACCTCAGGATAAATTCAGGGTATTTTCAATCTTTATTTCTTCCGTGCACTTTGCAAATTTTCTAATTTTAATTCAGGTTTTGCTTTTATATTTTAAAAGCAAGAAATTAATTGATAACAAAATTTATTTTTCTTATCTTGTTCTTTTAACAATGGGATTGGTTTTTACTTTTTCCAGAACATTTTTTATTACTTTTTTCATAACATATGCGTTGTTTTTTATCTGGGTGGTTTTATTTTTAAAAGGAAGGGAAAAGATTGGCGGAATAAAGTTGGTGGTGAGTTCTATTTTGGTTTCTTTATTAACATTTTATGTTTTGTTAGCAATACCACTTGTTAAAAACAGGTATTCAACATTGATTGGTAGCGCTGGGAAATATGTGTTTGATGTAAAAAATGAGGCACATAAGACTAATCAACACCTTTTTTCTAACTTTGATTTGATAGGTTTTAAAAAGATCAGTTCATTTAAAACAAGATTAAAATTATGGAAAATGAGAATAATAGATATTAAAAAGCATCCATTTTTAGGTTATGGGACGGGAGTCGCAGGGTTTCATATGAGAATACCTTTAGAGCAGTATCTTGTTTGTGACAACTATTATTTGAAGATTTTAGTTGAATTGGGTTTGATGGGTTTTTTCTTGTTTGTATTTATTTACCTGTATATTTTAAAATTTTTTCTTTACCATAAAGAAAGTAATGTAAAAATATTGGCTCTGTTTTTCATAGTTCTTTTAATCCCTATGATTACAGATCAGGTGCTGGAGGCTTTTCCTATAAATGTCTTCTATTTTTTCTTTCTGGGGATTTTAGTTTCTTTTAGTAATTTTAAGAGGAAGAGTAATAATGAGGTTTAATTTTGTCATTATTCCTTACAGGGATGGTTATTTTTTAAATAGATACGGATTTTCCGTTAGAGACCTTATGATTGTGAAATCATTGTCAGAGATGGAGTGTGTTAAAAAAATAGTGATTGTTAACAGGCCGGTTTCAATCTATGAGAGAATTCTTGGAAAAACTAAAGATAAATTAGGAAGATATCCTAAAATGGCATTTGTTGATACAACTTCTTTTGATTTATTCAATCCTATCAAAAAAAGGTTGTGGACAAGAACATGTTATTTTGATTTTATGATCAGGTTGGGGAATAAGATTGAACACTTAATAGATATAAAAAATAATATAATTAATGTTCTTCTTGATTTCACCCCGTTTGCAAGAATTCCATATCAGGCTTTTAAAGATAAGAATTTCCTTATCTGGTATGATATGATTGATAACTTTACCAAACACAATAGGTTTTCCCGAAAAGAAAGGTTGCTTGTAAAAGAAAAGTATAAAGAGGTGTTAAATAATGTTGATTTGATCACAGGAGTGACATCAGACGCACTAAAAGAATTTGATGATTTTAGAAACAAATTGGTGCTTCTTAATGGATTGTTACCGCTGTTTCCTTCAAAGAGAGGGATAAAAAAAGAAGGCTATCCTTACACATTTGGTTTTATAGGGTTTATTACTAATAAGATGGATTTGCCTTTTTTGGAAGAATTAACACGCATAGGGAAGGTTGTTATATTTGGGAAATTTTTTGATAATCAGGTAAAAAGAAATTTATTGAAGAATAAAAAAATAAGTTATCTCGGAGAGTTTAAATCCGATGAGTTGCCTGAGATTATGGAAAAGTTTAAATTTGGCATAATTCCTTATAAAGAAGAGAAAAGCCATGACGGTTCTCCCTTAAAATTGTATCAGTATTTGTTTTATAATAAACCGGTTTTGAGCAGCATGGATTTTGAGGATGAAGCAATGAAATGCAATCATGTTTTGGTTTCAAGGGACATTTTTGAGATAAAAGAGTTTATTAATAAATATGAAACAATTGATTTTGAAAATGCAAAAATTTCAGATTGCGTTGAAAATAAATTTTTCTGGAAGTCAAAGTTAGAAACAGTATTGGATAAATTGGCTGAATTAAAGAACATTAACTTTTTTTAATGTTTCTTTATTATTAAAGATATAAAGGAAATGAATTGAATTTAAAAAAAGTGCCATAGAGGAAGGAAATTTTGTTGTTAAATTGCTAATTTTTGTGTCTCAGAAAGGTTTTTATGACAGACATTAGAACAATTCTTTTTGTGGTTGGAAATTCAAGAAGTGGAACTACATTAATGGCTCAGATTCTGGGGAGAAATTACAGGGTATTTACATTTACAGAACTGCATTTTGCAGAGCATTTATGGGTTGAGAGGAAGCCTTATGTGTCAAAAAAGAGTGCGAGAAAGATTTTACATAGGCTATTTTGCTCTTCAAGGGTTCACGCATTTAAAAGTTGTAAAAAATGTATGTTTAACAATGAAATAGATTATCTATTGAAAGATAAAATGTTTCCCATAAAGGGGTTGGAACTTTTCAGGGATTTTCTTTTTTATGAAACAAAAATGAATGGGAAATATATCCCCTGCGAGCAAACTCCGAGAAACCTTTTTTACCTTGATGCTATGCTGGAGTTTTTCCCTGACGCAAAGGTTATTTATATGGTTAGAGACCCAAGGGATGTGCTTCTTTCCCAGAAGTTTAAGTGGAAAAGGTATTTTAAGGCGAAAAATGAACCTTACCCTTTTAGTGAGGCGGTAAGGAATTTCATAAATTACCATCCCATAACCATTAGTTTGCTCTGGCGCTCCTCCGCTTCCTTTATAATTCCCTATTTATCCAATCCCAATATAAAGTGTGTAAAGTTTGAGGAATTAATTTTTGAACCGAAAAAATGTGTTGTGGAAGTTTGCAATTTTATAGGAGTTGAATTTGAAAAAAAAATGCTTGATGTCCCTTATGCTTTTTCTTCTATTTTTGAAGATGAAGAAAAAAATGGCTTTGATATAAGAAGAACAGGCAACTGGGAAAAGCAATTAAACTCTGCCGAAGTGTTTTTTATTGAAAAAATCACAGGGAATTTAATGGAAAGATTTGGCTATCAAAAGAGTAATAAAAGCCCTAATCCCATTCTTGTTTTCTATTATTTACTTACTTTTTTGCCTAAAACCTTTTTTGCAGTTATCTTTAACCTTTCAAGAAACAAAAGTATTTTTTATTCAATCTATAAAAGAGTAAGGATTTTGTTTAAATGAAGATAGCAGTTTTAGGAACAAGGGGGATACCGAATAATTACGGCGGGTTTGAGCAATGCGCCGAGAAACTTTCAGAAAGGTGGGTTAAACAAGGCCACAGTGTTACGGTTTACAACCCTGACGAGCATGAATATAAAGAGACGGAATGGAATGGTGTAAAAATAAAACATATCTTTTCAAAAGAGAGTAAATTAGGAATATTCGGAACGCTTTTTTATGATTATTTTTGTCTTAAAGATGCGGCAAAAGAGAATTACGATATTGTTTTAAATTTAGGTTATGTGCCTTCCGCTTTGTTTTTTTACTTAAAGAAAAAGACTAAAGCGAAATTTATAACAAATATGGATGGCCTTGAGTGGAAAAGGGATAAGTGGAATTCTGTTTTGAAAAGGTTTATAAAATTTTGCGAAAATAAGGCGGTAAAGTATAGTGATATGCTTGTTTTTGATAATGAAGGGATACGGGATTACTATTTTAAACATTTTAATGTTGACGGAAGGGTTATTGAATACGGCGCAGAGGTTTTTAATAACCCGGATTTAAGCGTATTAAAAGAGTATAAAGTTGAAAAGTATAAGTATTTTCTTGCAATAGCAAGGTTTGAGCCTGAAAATAACCTGAAAACAATAATAGACGGGTATTTAAAATCAAAGGCTATGGAACCGCTTTTGTTAATAGGCAATCCCGGTACAAAGTTCGGTAAATCTCTTTTAAAAAAGTATGGAAGCAATTCATCAATCAGGTTTTTAGGTGCAATTTACAATCAGAATGTGTTAAACACATTAAGGATGTTTTCAAAACTGTATTTCCATGGCCATTCTGTTGGCGGAACAAACCCTTCCCTGCTTGAGGCAATGGCTTGCGGAAGTTATATTGTTGCCCATGACAATGTAT
>JALWHA010000118.1 GCA_027038695.1 Acidobacteriota bacterium | reverse complement strand
ACAACAGACAGTCTTTTTTGAAGGTTATTGGCGGAACTTTTTTTCTGTATTCAAGGTAAGCGCCGTTAAACTTTTTTATACACTCCCTTTCTTCAAAAGTAAAAACCATTATTATTACGCTTAATGCTTCAATTGGCGCAAGGTAAAATATAAAGTGAGGGCTTCCGAGTATTAAAGCCCAGCCTATGGGAAGCAATGCAAGGCCGAAAAGCATGGGGTGTCTCATGCATGAGTAAATCCCCGTTGTTACAAGTTTATCCGTCTCAAGCCTCGGTGTGCCCTCGCTTCTTCCCTTTTTCAACTCCCTTCCACCGACAGCGGCGGCATTGAAGGCAAGTTTTGTAATTATCAAGCCGGGAAGCAAGGTTGCAATGTGAAAGGCAGGAGAGAAAAACAGGTTTTTTTCTTTTATATCAAGGTAAATGCAAAAAACCGCTCCCCCGAATATCATTAAGAACCACCACAAAAGCCTTAAAACAACGGAAACGGTTGTTTTTGCCATTTTTACATCCCTGTCGGTATTTCAAAGAATTTTACAGGTATCTGGAACTCCTCTTTTAGCACTTTTTCAAGTTCAAACAGGGAAAACCTCTCTGTTGCATAGTGTCCGCAAAATGCGACATTTAACCCTAATTCTTTCATTACATGATAGGCGACATGGTTTGTCTCCCCAGTGATAAACAGGTCAATTCCCTTTTCTGCACACTCTTTCAGTATGTCTTCGGTTGCGGCGTCTCCAGACACAATGGCAATTGTTTTCACATTCTCTTTTCCGAATTTGAAAACTCTTATTCCGTAATCAAACAAGTCAGAAAGTTTTTCCTTTAACTTATCGATATGCTCGCTTTGTTCAAGTTCCCCCGAAAAGCCTATAAAGTCCCCGTGATACTTACCAAAGGGGGAAACATTGAGTAAACCTAATTTTTCGGCAATTGTTGAATTGTGCCCCATTGTGGGGTTTGCGTCCATAGGCAAATGGCAAGCGTAAAGGGACATATCGTTTTCAAGAAGGAATTTAAACCTCTTTTTCCAGAATGAGGTTATTGGAAAAACCTTCCCCCAGTAAAACCCGTGATGGACTATGACAAAGTTCAGGTTATTTTCCTTTGCATTTTCAAACAATTCAAGGCATGCGTCAACCCCGAGGGCTATACCTTTTACATCTTCGCTTCCCTCAACCTGAATCCCGTTCATGGAAGAGTCTCTCCACTCTTCAGGCTTGTAAATTGAGTTTAAAAAATTTATAATTGCATCTCTTTTTACACCCATAGGTACCTCCCTGTTTTTAGGATAATAGATTTTTGCAAATAAAAAAAGGGGGCTTTACGCCCCCCTGAAAAATACCTTTATTACAGGTTTAAAACCTGATTTCAACCTCTCCATAGATTGACTTATTGTTTTTGTCAAACACCTTGATTTTAATTACATCTCCTCTTTTAATTCCCGGGTTTTTAAAGTAAACCTTTGTAACAGCACCTATTCTGTAACTTACGGATAGAACATTTGTAACCGTAACACCTTCATTCCTTGCGGGATAAAAGTCAACATTTGTCTGAAACTGGTATATGTCCATTTCAGAAGGGAAAATGTGCTCAGGCTCTCTTGAGAAAAGGGATAAGTCGTAAACATCTTCGTTGTAATTCTGTCTCCATTCCCTGTAAGAAGGAAGGTGATAGGTTTTGCCTTTGTACTCCATTACAATAGATTTTCTATCAATTGTTGCTTTTACCCCCTTATCTCCTCCCAGATAAAGAATAAAGGGAAGATACGCCTTTTTGTTAAACTTAACCGCAACAACAGCATTTACCGCAATGTTGATTTTGCCGTCAGTGTTAATATAACTGAAATTACCTAAATGCCTTGTTTTTGAGAAACCGCTTAAGGCAACAGTTACCATCAAAATTACCGCTAAAAGTCTTTTCATCTTCCACCTCCCGAAACAATTTATTTCACACTTTTTCTATAGCAAAATCAATGCCATTAAATATGTAAGTAAAATAAGACATATATCACATTTTAGTTTTTTTCTTCCATTTCATAGTAAAATAAATTATAATTTAAAGGAACCAAGTGCGTCTAAGTAATAGAGGGAAACAAGAAATTAACCCTAAAGGGAGGGAAGAATGAAAAAATTACTCGTATTGGTTGCTGTTATTTTCACTGCAACATTTCTGTTTGCGGTAACACCACCAACCAAGGTAACTATTAACGGAGCAAAGCACAAAAAGCCTGCGGTACAGTTTCCGCACAAAATCCACTCTGACCAATTTAAATGTCAGGAGTGCCATCACACCTGGAACGGCAAGGGAGTACCTCCGAAATGTACAACCTGCCATACATTGAAAGGAAAAGATAAGGCTCCCAAGGCTTTTATCGCTTTCCACAGAGGAAACCCAAGCAGATCATGTGTCGCCTGCCACAAAAAATTAAAGAAAGCTGGTAAAAAAACAGGCCCGACAAAGTGCAGCGCCTGCCACAAGAAGTAATTTAAACAGAGTTTTAAGCAAGCCCCGAGTTTCTCGGGGTTTTTTTATTTTATGAGAGAAATAAAAACACTTGAGATAGAAAAAATAGTTTTCGGCGGAAAGGGGTTGGCAAGGCTTAACGGCAGAGTTGTCTTTGTTGAGGGAGTTTTGCCCGGTGAAAAGGTTAAAGCCGAACTAACCCCATCCAAACATTTTTCTGAAGGAAAAGTATTGGAAATTCTTTCCCCTTCCCCTCAAAGGATTGAAGACGACTGCAAATTTAAAGAATGCGGCGGGTGTGATTTCAGGCACTGCACATACAGATACGAACTTGACTTAAAAAAGTCAATGCTTATTGACACCTTGAAAAGGATAGGGAAAACAGAGATTGGCGAAAATTCAATTGAAACGGTTTTCAAAAAAAGGAACAATTACCGAATCAAAACAGGGTTTAAGACAAGCAAAGGCAAAGTAGGTTTTTTCAAAAAAAAGTCTCATTCAATAGTTGACATAGATTACTGCCTGCAGTGCCCTGAAAGTGTCAATTCAAAGTTAAAAGAAATCAGCAAAAGGAAAGTTAAAAAAGATTTTTTTCTTGAAATTCATCCGTTTGAAGAGGATGTGTTTTTTTACTACAAAGGTGAAAAGGGGGGAGAAATTAAACTGAATTTTACCAATTACATAATGTTCCACAGAACGGGAAACTTTATTCAGGCAAACAGGGATTTAATAAACGATTTTGTAAACATTGTTACAGAACTTGCAGGTAAAGGAGATTCCCTTCTTGAACTTTACTGCGGCTCGGGGCTTTTCACATTGCCCATAAGTTTTAATTACAAAAAGGTTTACGCTTATGAGCATTCCTCAAGTGCGGTTGAAATACTTAAAAAAAGTATTGATATAAACATAATAAAAAACATTGATGTTTTTGAGTTAGCGGCGGAAGATTTTGAAGATGGAAAATACCAGACAGTGCTTGTTGACCCCCCAAGGGAAGGGTTAAGCAAAATTGTAAGGGAAAAGATAAAAAAAGCAAACCCAGAAAAAATAGTTTATATTTCCTGCAACGCCTCAACTTTTGCAAGGGATTTGCATTATTTTGCAGATAAATACACAATGAAAAGAATTATTTTAATAGACAATTTCCCCGCAACAGCCCACTTTGAAACAGCGGCACTGCTGCGGAGAAAGTAGTTTATTCAAAAAATATTGTTGAGTAACTTTCGGAAACAACAGGGATTAAAAGGGACTGCAACTCTTTTAGTTTTTTCCCCTCGTAAAACCCCGGCTTGATTTTGATAACCCTTTTTATCTTGAGGGTTTTCCCTTCAATAGAGTAATTTACCTCGCTAAAACCTGCAAGGTTGCCTATCTTTTTTGAATGAAAAATTGCACTAACAGGCTTTTTGAAATTCAGAACATAGGTTTCAGACAGGTCTATACTGTACGGCACTTCAACAAAATTGTAAAATGCAAAGTCGCTGAAGCCAAAGGGCAAACAGTCTTCAATCCAGTTTGAGAGAACAAGTTTATCTTTCAGTTTACCCTCAATTTTGCCCTCTTTTACAACAAAACCCTTAGCCTTTTCCAAATCTTTTACATCTACTTTTTTTAGCCCTGCAACAGATACACCTATGCCTTCAAGTCCTTCAAAAAAGAACTTTCCTTCAAATCCATCTTCTCCCTCTTCAGCATTTACCATTAAACTTGCTTTAACATCTTTCACAAAAACCCTCTTCCCTGTTAAATTGTAATAGGGCAATTCAGCCCTTTTGTACGGCCATAAAATGCCATCAACCTCAACACCGTATCCCCTGATAAAATAAATGCCGTTCTTCTCCCATTTGCAGGATAAAAGAAAAGAAGTGTGAAAGCCCTCACTCTT
>JALWHA010000117.1 GCA_027038695.1 Acidobacteriota bacterium | reverse complement strand
CCCTTTTAGTTAAGATTAAGAAACTAAAACCTATATTAAAAAATTTTACCGATTAAACAAACCGCACTCTCAGTCGTTTAAATTGTTTTTTATTATGTTATTATTAAATATGATAAATTATATGCTTGGGAGCATACTATGTCATACCTTGAAAAGGTAAATTCGCCATACCATCTAAAAGAGTTAAGTAAAAAAGAATTAGCAGTTTTAGCTGACGAAATAAGGGATTTTATTATAGATTCTGTTTCTAAAACAGGGGGGCACCTTGCATCTTCCTTAGGGGTTGTTGAAGCAACCGTAGCACTCCATTATGTCTTTGATTTTAAAAAGGATAGAATTGTCTGGGATGTAGGGCATCAGGCTTATGTCCATAAAATGCTTACGGGAAGGAAAGACAAATTTCATACTTTAAGGAAGTTTAACGGCTTATCGGGGTTCCCGAAGATTACCGAAAGCGAGTACGACCACTTCAATACAGGGCATTCTTCCACTTCAATTTCAGCCGCTTTGGGAATGGCTATTGCAAGGGATTTGAACAATGAAGACTATCAGGTTATAGCGTTTATAGGAGACGGCTCTTTAACAGCAGGACTTGCCTTTGAGGGAATGAACCAGGCAGGGCACTTGAAAAAGAGGATGATGGTTATTTTAAACGATAACGATATGTCTATTGCACCAAATGTAGGCGCTTTAAACGGGTATTTGAATCAAATTCTTTCAGGACAGTTTTACAAGAGAATGAGGGACAGGATTGAAAGTGTATTAAAGTCAATGGGGACTATAGGGACGCCTATGATAAAAATGGCAAAGGGAATGGAAGAAACTATTAAGAGGCTTTTTGTTCCCGGTATGCTTTTTGAGGAGTTGGGGTTTAAGTATGTTGGCCCCATTGACGGGCATGATATTGATAAATTGATTGAGGTTTTTGAGAAGTATAAAGATTATGAAGACCCTGTTTTAATCCACATAAAAACCAAAAAGGGCAAGGGGTATAAGTTTTCCGAAAAGATGCCTGAAAAGTGGCACGGAATTTCTCCCTTCGACAAGAAAACGGGAGAGGTTTATAAATCTGCAAAGAGTGCGCCGAGTTATACCTCTGTTTTCGGTGATACGGTAATTGAATTGGCTGAAAAAAACCCTGATATTGTTGCAATTACTGCGGCAATGCCTTCCGGCACAGGTTTAACTGAGTTTGCAAAAATATTTCCAGACAGGTTTTTTGATGTGGGTATTGCGGAGCAGCATGCGGTAACTATGGCAGGTGGGCTTGCAATTAAAGGCAAAAAGCCTTTTGTGGCTATTTATTCCACCTTTTTACAGAGGGCTTACGACCAGGTTATTCACGATGTGTGTTTAATGAACCTTCCGGTTGTCTTTTGCATGGACAGAGGCGGGGTTGTCGGTGCTGACGGCGAGACTCACCACGGGTTGTACGATATAGCCTATTTAAGGCCTTTGCCAAATATTGTTATGATGGCGCCTGCTGACGAAAATGAGTTAAGGCATATGCTTTACACTGCAAGCAAGTTGTCTTTCCCCTGCTCAATAAGGTATCCGAGAGGCTCGGGGGAAGGGGTTGAGTTAGATAAAGATTTAAAAGAGATAAAGATAGGCAAAAGCAGGGTTTTGAAAGACGGTGAGGATGCGGTAATTTTTGCAATTGGCTCAATGGTGTGGAAGGCAAAGAGGGTTGCTGATAAACTTGAGAAAGACGGCATTTTTATCAAGGTTGTTGATGCAAGGTTTATAAAACCTCTGGACGAAACGGAAATTTTGAAATCCGCAGAAGAATGCGGTGTTGTTATTACGGCTGAAGAGGGTATTTTAAACGGCGGTTTCGGTAGCGCAGTTTTAGAATTATTGCAGGACAACAATTTGCTTGTGCCTGTTTTAAGGCTCGGCATTCCCGACAGGATTGTTCACCAGGGAAGCCCTAAAGAGTTATTGGACGAGTTAAAGTTAACCGAAACTCATCTCTATTACAGGATAAAGGATTTTGTGAAACAGTACCGTTATGTAAAAAAGAGAAACAAGGGGGAGATTGAATGAGCATTATTATTGAGCCTTTTAGAATTAAGGTTGTTGAGCCTATAAGGCAAACAACTGAAGAAGAGAGAGAAAAAATTTTAAAAGATGCACACTACAATCCTTTCATGATTAAATCCGACGATATTTTAATAGATTTTTTAACAGACTCAGGCACAGGAGCTATGAGCGACAGACAGTGGGGCGCTTTAATGCAGGGAGACGAATCATACGCAGGAAGCAGAAGTTTTTTCAGGTTTGAATCTGTTGTTAAAAAGATTACAGGGTTTAAGCATATTATCCCCACCCATCAGGGCAGGGCTGCCGAAAGAATTTTATTTTCCATAATGGTTAATAAAGGGGATATTGTCCCCAACAACACACACTTTGACACTACGAGGGCAAATATTGAGTTTAATGAGGCAGAGGCTATGGATCTGGTTATCCCCGAAGGGAAAATCCCTGAACTTGAGCACCCGTTTAAAGGGAATATGGATTTAGCCAAACTTGAAGAATTGCTTGAAAAATACCATGACAGAATCCCACTTGGAATGATTACCATTACGAACAATTCAGGGGGCGGGCAGCCTGTTTCTATGGAAAATATTAGAGAAGTTTCAAAACTGCTTCATAAGTACAATATTCCGTTTTTCATTGACGCATGCAGGTTTGCCGAAAACGCATACTTTATTAAGTTAAGGGAAAAGGGATATCAGGACAAATCAGTTTTAGAGATTGCGCAGGAGATATTCTCATACGCAGACGGCTGCACAATGAGTGCAAAGAAAGACGGGCTTGTTAACATCGGCGGTTTTCTTGCAATAAATGACGACGAGTTGGCCATGAAGGCAAGAACATTGCTTATTTTAACCGAAGGCTTTCCTTCATACGGCGGATTGGCAGGAAGAGACCTTGAAGCACTTGCGGTAGGGTTGGAAGAGGTTTTAAACGAGGATTACTTAAAGTACAGATTGAGGACAGCCGAATACATGGGTGAAAGGCTTACCGCCGCAGGGATAAGCATTATAAGGCCGACCGGCGGGCATGCCGTTTACATAGACGCAAAGGCTTTTTATCCCCACATTCCCCCTTCCCAGTTTCCCGGCCAGACGCTTGTGTGCGAACTCTATAAAAAAGGCGGAATAAGAGGGGTTGAGATTGGAAGCGTAATGTTCGGCAAGAAAGATAAAGAGACGGGAAAGGAAATTCCCGCACCTATGGAATTGGTAAGGCTTGCTTTCCCCAGAAGGGTTTACACCCAAAGCCACTTTGACTACGCTATTGAAAAGATAATTGAAACATTCAAAGACAGGGACAGTGCAAAGGGTATGAACATTACATGGGAGCCGCCCTTTTTAAGGCACTTTACGGCAAAGTTTGAGCCTGTTGAATAAGGAGAGGGGATGTCCGAGATTATTGAAAAGGCTGAACACCTTGTAAACAAATATGTTGAAAGCGATTCATTGAAAAAACACCTCAAAGCGGTTGCCTCTTCTATGATGTGGTATGCAAGAAAATTCGGGGAAGACGAAGAAAGGTGGTATGCCTGCGGCTTGCTTCATGATTTTGATTACGAGAAATTCCCTGAAAACCACCCTTACAAAGGTGCCGAAATTCTTGAACAGCAAGGCTTTGACAGAGAGTTTATAAATGCCGTTTTAGGGCATGCCTCATACACAAATGTTGAAAGAAAGACACTGATGGCAAAAACACTTTTTGCGGTTGACGAGTTAAGCGGCTTTGTTATTGCGGTTGCCCTTGTCAGGCCTTCAAAACTTATAGGGGATGTTAAGGTAAAATCGGTTAAAAAGAAGATGAAGGACAGGGCTTTTGCAAGGCAGGTTAACAGGGAAGAGATAAAGCAGGGAGCGGAAGAGTTAGGCATTCCCCTTGAAGAGCACATACAGAATGTAATAACCGCATTAACAGAAAACGCAAAAGAATTAGGCTTTGAGGGATAAGAAACCGGTTTGCCCTATTGAAAAAAATGTGTTTCAGGTTTATTTTTTAAACTTTTCCTTTAAAAATAAAAATTTTGTGCTAAAAGATAAATGAGTTTTTTAAAAAAGTAAGGGGAGGAGATTGTGGCTATACCGATAGATAGGGAACTTTTCAAAAAAAGATTAAATGAGAGTTCAATAAACAGCCTTGCAACAGCGTCTATAAGGGAGATAAAAAAGTTAGCGGATATCCTTGAAAGGGATACGGGGGAAAAATTTATTAGAATGGAAATGGGTATTCCCGGACTTCCCCCTTTAAAAGAAGGTGTGGAAGCGCAAATTGAGGCTTTGAAAAAAGGAGTTTCGGCAATTTACCCTGACATTCAGGGTGTTCCTGAATTAAAGAAAGAGATTTCAAGGTTTGTAAAACTGTTTCTTGACATA
>JALWHA010000116.1:5806-13882 GCA_027038695.1 Acidobacteriota bacterium | reverse complement strand
ACCCGGTATCCGGGCAATGGACAGGGGATTCTGTGAACGACCATCCCGATTTTGCATGGTACCCTGAAACCGATGTATCCGGCAACCCATACATAAGTTTAGACAATGTACACGAAATAATGACACACAATTACACTGACGAAGACGACTCAAATGAACCTGATAACAGTTTTGAACAGGCTAAAACCTTAGATACAAATAAAATATATCGAATAGAAAACGATGATTACTTTAAACTGTTTATTGAACCGGGAGAAGATGTTGAAATGTACCTGTACTACAACGAGTACCATACTTACGCCATAGGTAAAATTTTTGATGACAATGAAAATCTTGTAGATTATTTCAATTATGACAGTAATAATAAACGCCATACTTTTGTTTTTTCACCTGTAGAACAGATTACCAATTATTACTTAGAATCGGAATACCCGATTATCGGGTATTACAACGACAATTATATGTTTGAGGTTAAGGAAAGCAACAAAAAAATAATTATACCTCACACCCTTAACACTTCATTCTGGAACAATTTCGTTTATGGTGCATTTATTCCTTACACAGTTAAAAACAATGAAACACAGGAAGAAACAGAGTACACTTCTACTACAGGCTCTTTAATAGGAGTATCTAATTCTGTCTCGCAATTGATCTCTTACAATATAACCTTAAATTCCGCATTTAAGGAAATCCCAATCTCGGTAAATAACGAAACCCCCGATTGGATAAAACTTAATACAAACAACGAACACATAAAACTCTTGAGTTTTTATCAATCCGAAGGGGACGGTTCAATGGGATACTTTTATTCTATTCCTCCAGCAAAGAGGTTTATCCTTCCGCATGTACCGCCTGAAATAGATTATTGGTGGTACGGGCTCGTAATTGTTAACCCTTCACATTTTAAAAGTATCAGAGTTAACTATAAACTTTATAATTACAACAAACAGGTATTAAAAGAGGGATACTTTGACCTGCCGATTTACGGCAAAATAGTAGATGTATTTGAAAACCTATTTCCTGATGTTAACATGGAAGACACAAGTTACATTGAATTTTACAGCAAAGACGAAATTGTCGTTTCCGCACTTTACGGAACGAGAGACCACAGGGAATTAGCCTATGTCCCGGCAGACTCACAATTTGTTAACAAAGGTGAAAAGGTATACTTTTCTTTAGGCCTGATGCCGCAAACCGACAACCCCTGGGCGGGAATCGCAATAGTGAACCCATCTACCAACAATCAAAACGCTATACTGCACATATCTGTAATAGACAACCACAATGTTTACCACAGGTATAATATGACTATAGCACCCCGTGAAAAAAAAGTTGACGTAATAGAAAACTTTCTCCCTGACGGGGTAAATTTAGCGGATACGGAAAGGATAGAATTTGAAGTTACAAACGGGACAGTGTCGCTTTTCTCCCTATATGGAGACCACGATAAAGGAATGCTTGCGTCTTGCCTTCCTATTAAAGTAAATCAAGGAATGGTAACAACCTACTTTCCTTACATTACAAACCATAATTTAAACACCACATTGTACATAAAAAACGAAAACAACTATCAGGCTCAGGTTAAAGTCTATGCCGTAAACGAAAACGGAGAAGAGTTTGAAGATACCACAATAAATCTGACAAATTTTGAATTAAAGAAGATAAATATAGCGAATACATTTTCAAATCCTGAAGAAATAAAAACAATAAAGGTTTACAGTTCAAAATTCATTACTCCATATACTGTTCTTGAAAGCGGGGACAAAAAATTCTACGAAATTATAGGCCCTGACTTTACAAAGCAAACAATTGTGGAAGAAAACCAATAAAAACAATATAATGTAATAAACAATCCCTTTTTTAGGAGGAAAGCAATGAAAAGAACAATTTTAGTGTTTTTAATTACGGTTTTTCCTTTTCTTCTGTTTTCCCTTGAATTAAAAAGCCCCGCATTCAAACACAAAGGAAAAATCCCGACTATATTTACTTGCGATGGTAAAGATATTTCTCCTGAACTGAAAATCACCGGAATCCCTCAGGGGACAAAAAGTTTGGTTTTAATTATGGACGACCCCGATGCTCCTATGGGAACATGGGTTCATTGGGTCATTTACAATATTCCACCTTCTACACATACTTTAAAAAGAAACTTCCCGAAGAAAGACAAACTTGCTAACGGAATTGAACAGGGAGAAAACAGCTGGGGCAAAATAGGATACGGAGGCCCCTGTCCCCCTAAAAACAATGGAGCACACAGGTACATGTTCAAGCTATACGCAATAGACAAAAAACTTTCCCTTGCACCGGGAGCTAGAGAAAAGGAAATTTTACTTGCAATAAAACACCATATATTAGCAAGTGCAATACTTATAGGAACTTATGAAAGAAAATAGAAAAAATTTTATTAATCATTCAAAAAATAAAACCCCGCAAAAATGCGGGGTTTTATTTTATAGCGATAAGATTTAATAAACCTTAAAGCCTTTAACACCACCTACCTTTGTCATGGTTGAATCGTCATGGCCGTTGCCTTCAAGACAGAATGAAACCACCCCGTTTTGAGAATTCAATTTAACCATATCAACATTACCCTGATATAGATCCGAAAGCAACCCAACCCATTTAGCGTTTGAGTCAAGTGTTATATCTTTTTCAAAAACCTTTTCCCCCTGATAATAGCAAGTAATCTTAACCGTATTGGCAGTACTAAAAGGATTAACTACCGTTATCCCTATCCAATCGTTTGTACTGTCAATTACGGGCAAAAGCATTTCTGCTGCAGTATCGGATATTAAATCTAACCCCGTTAACAATTTCCTGTTCATCGTACCGAATAATTCATAACCCATTACAGGAATATCTGAGTCTATCTCAAACCATGCGGTATCAATCGGAAACTCATCTTTAACTACAAAGGCATACTTTTCTCCCGGATCAAGTATATACCTCTTAAGTGAATCATCTAAAACATTTCCATATTTATCGTACGGGATAAACACAACGGATGCAGTCTTATTCATATCCGGGTTTATAACGGCAATGCCCGTCCACCAATAATCCGAGTTGTCAACATGAGCTACGTAAAGTTTTTTGCTTAAACTCTGTTCAAGGGTTAATTTGCAGGAATTATCCTTATCTTTAACCCTGAAAACCTCTGTTGCGGCAACAGGGACAAAACCGTTTTCATTTTTACCGAACACATTGGCCATATTTACCTTATAATCCGGCCATTGATTGCCGAAAATTGAAGAAATGACATTAAACTCCTTTGAAGAAAAAGGCTGGTAAACATTGCCGTTAAACGGAATAAACATATTGAGGGGGGAATACGTCAAACCGAAATCACATGAACTTTCCCCTATATTCGCTATCTGAATAAAGGTATCCCAATAATTAATTTCAGGGGCGATATGCGGCACAGGAGCGGTTATACTCGTCGTTTTGTAACACGCTTCGGTCCAATCCCTCATATCTCCTCTGGAATCAGTCAAATCGTCCATTTGATAAACTCCTATCTTCTTAGTTGAAGTAAAAAACGCCGTATAAGGCCCATCGTCAAATTGAATATCTTGAAACAGTTGATCCAGCCTCTGGTGTAAAGCCTCATTGGAAGTTAAATTTAAGGAAATTGAACCTGCAACAACACCCTGCGAATTATAGAGAGTTACAGTCAAAGAGGTGTCTTCAGGGGAGAGAACTGAAATTAACGATTGAGGATTTAAGTTTATTAAAAAACATTTCTGTTCAGGCAGAGAAACCTGGTCAACCGAAATATCATCTATATACCAGCCTCCACCGTCAACATTAACAGAAGTGTCGCTTGTACACAAAAACCTTACATACACCTGTTTCCCTTTGAAGGGGGAAAGGTTAACGGTGGTTTTTACCATATCACCAAAACCACCGCCGGTAAACGCCATTCTACCTTCGTACAACCCTCCAGCAAGGGTTTCGTCGTAACCGTGTGAAGTCATATAGGCACCTGCGTCAAAAAAGGAATTTCCGCCGTCAACGGATAACTCAACAATTCCGCCGTCATACCCATCTTCAAAGTAATAAGTGTGATAAAAACTCAAAACAAAATCCCCGTCGTCAGGCAAATCTATCGGGCCGAAAACAAGAAACGAGGAATCGGTGGAATCTTTTTCCTCACCGTACCAGCAAGCTCCATTTGAGACTGCATAACGGGAATTTACAATAGACCATGTATCGTCCCCGTATTCAGCATCATGGGAAAAATTATCATCCTCGCTATCGCAACTGTCACTTTCTATATTGCTTTGACTGATTGTAGTAAAAAGTTTTAGCTTGCTTTGAGTATAAGAATTTCCTAAAGTATCCGTTACAGTAATTTCACCGTAATAACCTGTTTCAGGCTCAAGGTCGTCAATCACATCCTCCACCCCGGAACAATTATTAAAGGTTAAATCCTTTACAAGGGAATCGTCAGAGGATTTAAAGACTTTTAAATTTACTGAAGAACACTTTTCGCTAAATTTTATATTTACTTCCCCGCTTGTAGCATCCTTGTAATTTGCGTCAAAGTACACCGTGTAAGGAGGATTACAATCAAGATAAACCGTTTTTTTTATAACCTGTTCCCCTTCGCCTCCATAATTCTCATCGGTATATGTAACTTCAAAAACCCCTCCCTCAGTATCAAACAAGTCTGAAATCCTTACATCGCCAGAATACTCACCTTCTCCAATTTTGTTTAAAGTAACAATTTGCCCGGTTCCGTCTGAGAGATTGGTAAAGGTTACATCAAGGGTATCCGAAGTTAGATCGCTGTCCCAAACCTCAACATTAACGCTTCCTTCGCAGGAAACAGCCTCTTTATCCAAAAACAGCCTGCCTTTGCTGATCGGCTTGTACGACTTAACATATATTGACGGATCTCCGAAAAGATTATACTGTTGGAAGTATCTTTTTGTACTTCCCCCTCCGTTGTAATAATTGTAAAGGTAAACCTTTCCCGCATTAAACATTGGGCCTACCTGGTATATATTGTCTTCAAACATTGACTTAAAAACATTTCTTTCCAGAATATCATCTTCATCCCAGTAAGAATAAACCGAAGAACCCCAGAATGTAGCCGCCCCGCTTGAATTCCTGATCCATGTTTCGGCAAAACACTCTGAATACTCATACTCACCGGTTTGGCAGGCAAAAGAGTAAACAAAAGGATAAACAGTATTTTCCAATAGGGACTTTACATAGTAACTTGTAAAAGAAACACTGGAAGTTAAATACCACGAAGAAGGACTCCCGTGACCTGAATAAACCACAAACTCTTTTCCGTCATTTATTGATTGAGTAATCTGGTTAACGCTTGCACCTGTGCTATGCGCATAAATCTTTTCGCAATTGTAACCGTCAGGCTCAAAGTATTCGTCTATTACATAGTTGTGCGTACCTTCGGTTACTTGATAGTTATCGTCCGCCGTCATAAAAAGCGCGTTTTTATTTGCGTTTCCAATATTTTCTTCAGTAGAAACAGTCTTATTTATAATGTGTTCTAACTCGGCTGACGAAGATACCGAAAACCTTCCGCAGGCAATGTCAGGAAAAAAATCGTCTCCATCAACTGTAGTGTAATAAAGATCGGTATACGGGTTATCGGCAGTTGAACACCTGAAAGCGGGTATAACATCAGTATCTCCGACTAAAATAAGAAAATCAGGCCTTGTATCAACAAGAGTGTACCTCTGTTTTATAAAATCCTGGATCTCTTCCTTTGTAGTGCCAGTATCATCAAGGGTAAACACATCTACCGTATAACCCATACTCTCTTTATGATTCACAAAGTCTGAAAGGGTATCAACATAATCAGCAGGAGTAATAATAAGAATTCTTCCCATTGAAGCCGACTTGCTTTTAATATTGTTTTTGTCAGGTTTAAAGTAATTTAGAAAAACCTTTGAGTAAAACCTTTCAAAAACAGGGGTTGTTTTAAAATGGTTTCCCGAAACATTTTTTATCTTTAAAATAACTTCCTTGTAAACAATTAAAATATTCTTTTTAGGAAGATAGTGAAACGGGTGAATTGTTACCGTTATCCCCTTTTGGCCGTGAATGACATAAACATCGCTTAAAGAAAAAAGTTTAAATTGTGTTTTTTCCTCACGATAATAGTCTCTGTCAACCGCAAAAGGCCTGTCCTCTATTTTCCTTGATTTAGGCCACGGCTTTTGAACAGGGAAAACGGGTACCTCAAGTTTCATTACTGATTTTTTATAAGATACTACCTTCACTTCAGGGAGTTTATCCCCTATCATTAGAGAAAAAGACGCAGTAGGAAGTTGTGCCTTTCCGTATTCAACCTGGTAACCTAAATCCCCTGCCTCAATTTTTACAAATTCTCCCGCTTTGGTATTCACCTTTTTAAAATTCAATTTAGGCATTACAAACCTTGTTTCAACAGAGTTCTCATTCCTGTTGACCTTGACCAATTCCACCCCGTTTTGAGGTACAGAAGCATAAACAAAACCGATAATAAAAAGTGAAAATAAAATACAAAATTTTTTCATACATCCCCCGTTAACTTTTAGTTTAATTACAATAATACTCCTTAATGTTTAAAAAAATCAAGATAATCTAATATTTTCTTGATTCATGTCACAAAAATTATTGCAAGACAATCACCTTTAATCATAAAATAGAAAGGTATCCAGATTAAATTTTTGGAGGAAGGTATGGAAATTAAAAAAATAGGTGTTTGCGGCGCTGGAACCATGGGAAACGGTATTGCCCATGTCTTTGCACAATTCGGTTTTGAAGTTGTTTTGAGAGACGTTAAAGACGAATTTGTTGAAAGGGGAATGAAGACAATAGACAAAAACCTTCAAAGAGGGGTTAAAAAGGGAAGAATGACGGAAGACGAAAAAAAAGAAATCTTAGGAAGAATTACCCCGACAACAAATATGAATATGCTCAAAGACTGTGACTTCGTCGTGGAAGCCATCACGGAAAACTTTGAAATCAAAAAACAATTGATTCAAGACCTTGACAATATGTTAAGAGAAGGGGTTATTATAGCGTCAAACACCTCGTCAATCTCAATTACAAAATTAGCCGCATTAACAAAAAGACCTGATAAAGTAATCGGTATGCACTTTATGAACCCTGTCCCTGTTATGAAACTTGTTGAAATAATAAGGGGTGCACAAACTTCAAATGAAACATTTAAAATCGTCAAAGAGTTAACAGAGAAACTGAACAAAGTTGGGGTTGAGGTCAATGACTTCCCGGGCTTTGTTTCAAACAGGATCTTAATGCCTATGATAAATGAGGCTATCTTTGCTCTAATGGAAGGGGTAGGAACTCCCGAAGCTATTGACGAGGTAATGAAATTGGGAATGAATCATCCTATGGGGCCATTGACTCTTGCGGATTTTATCGGGCTTGACGTATGCCTTTTTATTATGAATGTTCTCTATGAAGGGTTTAAAGATCCCAAATACAGGCCCTGTCCTTTGCTTGTTAAAATGGTTGACGCAGGCTATCTCGGAAGAAAATCAGGCAAAGGCTTTTACGATTATACAGAAAAATAACAGGCGGGGGGCAACCCCGCTTTTTTATTTTTAAATCCCCTTTTTGGTGTAAAATAAATTTAGGAGGGGGAAAATGCTATGCCATAGATGCTTTCATATAAATCCGGATAATGTAACCCATTGTCTTAAATGCGGTGCGAGACTGATTACCAATACAAACCCGAAGTTCGGAGACCTTTCCGAATTTGACGAAAACAACCTTGTTACAAAACTTATTTCAAAGTTTGAAGAAAACTTTTCAAACATATTTGCCGATATGCGGGAGTTGGAAAAAAGAACGGAAAAATTGGAAGCACTGACAATGGAATTGAGAAGCGGTTTATTTACCCTGGTAGACCTATTGTCCGAAAAAAACCTTATAAAAAAAGAAAAGTTTTCGCATATCTGGGAAAACAACATACTTTTGAGATTAGCGGTGGAAGAAGAGAGAGAAAAATTTATCTCTATGAAAGACGAAATCCTTTTAATTGAAGAAAATAACAAGAAAGACAGACTGGAACAGGTTCTCAATAAAGCGGAAAGA
>JALWHA010000116.1:0-5796 GCA_027038695.1 Acidobacteriota bacterium | reverse complement strand
ACACGGGCGAGGGTGAAAAAGCTATTGAAGAACTTGAAAAAATATCCAAAAAACACAAACATAACTACAAACTTCATCTTTTTTTAGGAAAAGTTTATTACCTGAAGAGAGAGTACGCAAAATCCATAGAACACTTATTTAAGGCTTTTGCCCTGCAAACAGAAGACTATGAAACAAATCTTTACTTAGGCATAGCTTTAAACGAAATAGGCAACCCCGAAGACGCCGCAAACTACCTTTTAAACGCTATTGAACTTAACCCCGAAAATTACATTCCCTTCTTTACTTTAGGCACCATATATTTTTTTGAAGATAATTACAAATTAGCGAAAACATTTTTCTCAGAGGCTCTGGAAAGGGAAACAACTCCCGAAGCGTTGTTTTTTTTAGGGCTAATTTACAAAAACACTAATAAAAACAAAAAAGCCGAAAAATATTTCAAAGAAGCACTTGAATTAGACCCTGAATTTGAAGACGCATATTACTATTTAGGTTTAATATATTTAGAACTCAACTGGAATAAAAAGGCAAAAGCAATGTTTGAAAAAGTTTTATCCTTAAATCCCGGAAGATTTGAATTAAACGCTTTTAAAACAGGAAAGACATACGATTTTGAAGGAATACAGTTAAACGAGGAATTTAAAAAGAAAACAAAAGAGTGCGAAAGGTATGTTGAAACCGGGGAAGACGAAAAGGCTCTTGACTGCTATGAAAAAATCCTGGAAGAAGTGCCTGAAAACCCGGAAATTATTTTAAAAATGGCTACATTTTTCATAGACAGGGGAGAAACAGAGAAGGCAAGAAAAACGGTAACACCTCTTTTGAAAAAAAACCTTAACGAAAATACATTATTGCACGCTTTTAACATTGTACACACTGGCCTGCTTATAGAAGGGAAAGTAGAAGAAGCATATGAGTTTATGCATAAATTCCTTATCAAAGCAAAAGACAACTTTTCAAAATCCTTTACCTATACAATCCTTGCATTTGATTTAATAGATTTAAACCGAATAGACAAAGCTGTTGATTATGCGAAAAAGGGGCTAAAACTTGCGCCGCGAGATTTAAGGCACACTGCATTAGACGCCTTAGGTTGGGCTAACTATAAAAAAGGCAGATATCAAAAAGCGCTTGAACTTTTAAAAGAAAGCATATTAATTGAACCTAACAATTACAGCGTTACCTATCACCTCGGAATGACCTACCTTGCATTAAAAAAGAAAAACAAAGCAAAAGAAATGTTTGTAAAACTTATAGAATTAAAAAATACGGAAGAAAACATACTGCCGGTTCCCCAAAAAGATGATTAACCCCTACCTTGAAAGAGAGGTAAAAAAACTTCCCCGAAAACCGGGAGTTTATCTTTTTAAAGAAAAAAACGGCAAAATAATTTACATAGGCAAGGCAAAGGACTTAAAGAAAAGGGTCAGCCAATACTTAAATCCGAAAATATATAAAAACCGCCTGATACTATCAAAAGCCGAACATATTGATTTTTTTGTAACAAACAACGAAGTTGAGGCTTTGCTTCTGGAATTCAGTCTAATAAAAAAACACAAACCCATATTCAACATTCAGTTAAAAGACGACAAAAGTTATCCTTACATACTACTTGATCTATCTGAAGAATTTCCCGGAATTTATTTTACAAGAAAAAAAGAAGAATGGAAAAAACAGTACTTCGGGCCCTTTCCCTCTGTTTCAAGTGTCAGAAAAACAATATCGGTAGTTGAAAAATACTTTAAACTTAAAACCTGCAAAACAGACTTTTCAAAGATAACAAGGCCCTGTTTGAAGTATCAGATTTCAAGGTGCTACGCCCCCTGCGTTTACCCGGAAACAAAAGATAAATATATGGAAAAAGTTGAAATGGCAAAGAGGTTTCTTGAGGGGAAGCTTAACGAACTTGAGAATGACTTAAAAAACAAAATGGAACAAGCCGCAAATAACCTTGAATTTGAAAAAGCCGCGGAACTGAGGGACACATTGTTCGCTTTGCAAAGATTTAGAGAAAAACAGGTAGTTTTTCTTGATCTGCCTGATACTGATTTTATTTTTTACAAACCCTATGAAAACAGGCATTTTATAATGGTGTTTTACTTCAGGGGAAAAAGGATAATTGACAAAAAAGAGTTTGTCTTTGATGAAACAAGGTTTGAATCCCCAGAGCACTTTCTTGAACTTTACATAGCGTCTTTAAAAAACGGAGTTGTTTCCATTTTGACAAACTTTGAACTTACAAACAGAAAAACCCTTGAAGACACCCATAAAACAAGGTTTCAAACAAAAACAAAGATAAAAAACATATCAAAAATAAAAAGATTTCACCCCTTAATGCAAATGGCTGAAAATAATATTGAATTCTTGATAAAACAAGAGGAAAAAAACAACGAAAACCTTGAAAAAGTAAAAGATTATCTTAAACTGAAAAAAATACCTAAAACAATTTACGGCTTTGATATCTCCCATTTAGGAGGTTGCTTTTCAGTAGCATCTTCAGTATGTTTTAAAGAGGGGAAGCCCGAAAAAAGCCTTTACAGAAGGATAAAACTCGAAGAAGGAGTAAACGACGACTACGCCTCAATCTACTTTGCGGTAAAAAAAAGGCTTAAAAGCGATATTAAAAGAGGGATCAGGTTGCCTGATTTGATAATCATTGACGGCGGAAAGGGGCAACTTGAGGCGGCAAAAAAGGCATTGGACGAATTAGGGATTAAAGATATTGACTTCATTTCAATAGCAAAAAGAGAAGAAAGGGTTTTCTCGGAAAACTTTAAGGAAGGAATTGTATTAGACTTTTCTCTTCCTTACTCAAAGTTCATCACAAAGGTGAGAAACGAAAGCCACAGGTTTGCCAATGAGTACAGAAAAACTCTGTACAACAAGAAAAACCTTAAATCAATGCTACTTGAAATACCCGGCATAGGGGAAAAAACGGCAAAAAAACTTTTAAAAAGATTCAAATCCGTTAACGGAATAAAAAAAGCCGAATTGGAAATATTGGAAGAGACTGTTAACAAGCCGTTAGCAAAAAAAATCAAAATGTTTTTTGATAAATTTAAAAATTAAAAGCCTGATAATTTGCGTGACAGATAGCAAGAGCAAGAGCATCGGAAACATCGTTAGGATAACCGCTCAAATCTACATTTAAATGGTTCTCCACCAAAAATTTCACCTGTTCCTTTTCAGCCCTCCCATATCCCGCAATTGTTTTTTTTACGTCAAGCGGCGTATAAGAAAACACAGGCATATTGTTTAATTTGAAAAGGGTTATGGCGCTTCCCCTTAAATGTGCGAGCATAATCGTTGACTTGACGTTTACCGCGTAAAATATATCTTCAATAACCGCAATATCTGGTTTATATTCCTCCACAATATCCTTTATTCCCGTGTAAAATTGAAAGATAACATTGTCAAGGCTGTCTTTAAATTTCAAATAGGTAAAAAAAACAGGGGAAAAATCCCCCCTTTTGTCAACATCTATAATTCCTATACCGGTAATTTTTGTACCGGGGTCAATTCCTATAATTCTCACTCAACCTCTGATTCGTCAAAGTCAAGGTTTGTCCAGACATTCTGAACATCATCATGGCTTTCAAATGCGTCAAGCAGTTTCAAAGCAGACTGCAATTTTGAGCCTTCAAGTTTCGTATAGGTTGTCGGTATCATTGATATTTTTGCTTCAACCATAGGAATTCCGGCAGCCTCAATAGCATCCCTGACCACGTTAAAGCTTGCGGTATCGGTGTAAACCCCCCAGGTTTCCCCTTCGTCAACCACATCTTCCCCGCCTGCATCCAGAACAACCTCCATTAAAGAATCCTCGTCAACCTTGTCCTTATCTATAACGATAAAACCTTTTCTATTAAACATATAGGAAACAGAACCGTTTTCTCCCAGATTCCCGCCGTACTTTGAGAAAAGGTGTCTTATTTCAGGCGTGGTTCTGTTTTTGTTATCCGTAACACATTCAAGGAATATCGCTACACCGCCGGGACCGTAACCTTCGTAAGTAACGTCTTCGTAGTTAACTCCCTCAAGTTCGCCGGTACCCTTTTTTATTGCCCTATCTATATTATCTGCAGGCATATTGGCAGCCTTTGCCGCGGCAATCGCCGCCCTTAACCTCGGATTGGCTTCAGGGTCGCCTCCCCCTAACCTTGCGGCAACGGTAATTTCCTTTATCAATTTGGTAAAAACCTTGCCTCTTTTGGCGTCTTCCCTCGCCTTTTTGTGCTTAATATTTGCCCATTTACTATGTCCCGCCATAAATCCTCCGCAATATTTTTTCAATAAATTATATCAAAAATCAAAGCATAAAAACAGTGCTATCGGAAGTATAAGCCTCATACATTATTCTTACTGAATTTATCTCTCCGCATTTAGGACACCTTTCACTCCAGTTTTCCATCTCCCAGCCGCAGGAATCACACTTAAACCTGAATTTATCAAGATGCTGCTCTTTGGCAAGTTGTTTTAAATATCCGAATGCGGTATCAAAATCCTTTTTCTTTCTGTAAATATCCGCAAGGTAATAGTAAAGGCCGGGTATGTACCTCACTTCCCCTTTAATATTTTCAAAGATCTCCCTTGCTTTTTCCGAAAGTTCCAGCCTGTAATACAACTTGCCCAGGAAAAACTGCGCCAATACATTATAATTCTCATTTAGAACAACCTCGTTAAGCGCTTCCACCGCCCCTTCCGGGTCTGATTTTTCAAGGAAATAGTCTTCTAACATCTGCAAGAATTCTACAATATGGGTTCTGTAAAAACCGTTCTTTAAAACCTCAACCATCTCCTCAAACTTCTCTTCTTCCTTTAATATCTCGGCATAAAACATATAAGCGGGAGCAAAATCGGGAAACTCTTTGATAATTTCTTTCAACTTCTTTTTTGATTTTTCTTTCTTTGCTATTTCATATTCAATCTCAACTCTCAACTTATCTGTATAAATATCAGGCCTGTACTTTTTCCCTCTGTTAAAGACCTTATAAGCCCAATCCCACTCCCTCTTTTCCTTGTAATAGTCTAAAAGCAACTTTCTACCGTATCCTCTGTCAGGCCTGGGTATCTCTTTGGAAAGATAGTACAACTCCTCACTGTCAACCTTTAAGTTGCCTGTTTTAATTATATCTATCATCTTTTGAAAAGCCTGAATAGTAGGTTTTCTGTTAAACGCCTCTAAAAACAACTCATAAGACGAATCATAATTTTTAAGCCTTTTTTCAATTACCCCGGCGGTCATGAGCAAGTCGTAATTTTTAGGAGCAATCTCCAACGCCTTTAAAATTTCTTCCTTAGCCTCTTTGTATCTTGAAGAATACAGGTTATTTAACGCCCTGATAAAAAACCTGTTAGCCCTCCATGAAAGATTTGAAGAAAGCCGAAAACTCCTATAAACCGCAAAGGTAAAAACTCCCCCTAACAAAAATATAACCAGAAGAATCCTGTCCAACTTAAAAACAAAATGCTTAAAAACGGTAAAATCCTGCTTCATCAAGCCGATATTCTCATAGTAAAGAAAAGCCACAATAAAGATTAAAACCGAAAACAAAACCAATAAAACCAAATCCCTGTTCTTCATTCTTACCTCTGGTACTTAATATTTTTTATTATGGTAAAGGCCCTATACACCTGTTCTAATAGTATAATTCTTGCAAATTCATGTGTAAACGTCATTTTTGAAAGAGAAAGCAAAAACATTCCTTTTTCTAAAAATTTTTCGCTAAAACCGTTTTCTCCGCCGATCGCAAAAACAATATCCTCTGATTGAAAGTTTAATTTATTTTCTAAAAA
>JALWHA010000115.1 GCA_027038695.1 Acidobacteriota bacterium | reverse complement strand
GGCTACATACCCTGTCAAAACCTCTTCAGTTACATTTTTTATCTCTGTTTTTTCTAACTCCAGAAACTCTTTAAAGTGGTTTAAATCAAAAAGGTAGGACTCTATGGTGTTTTTTGAAAGCCCTTTTTCCGAAATAAGGTAATTTACAAATCTTTCAATCATAAAACTAAAAAAGGGGGATAACTCCCCCTATCTTTTTAATTCAATAAGTCTATTGAAACAAGGCAGGTTAACAGTGCAAAGTCAACAAGTTGCTTAATTTCAACATACTCGTTTGCCACGTGAAAAGCCTCGTCGTCTCCGGGGCCCCAGCCGACCGATATAACTCCGTACAGGTTTAAAGTCTTTGCAAAGGTTCCTCCGCCCATTCCAAATGTTTCCGGTTCAAAGCCTAAAACATCTTTGGAATTGCTTTGAATTGCCTTTACAAGTTCATTGTCGGGGTCAACGTCATGAGGCTCATTCCAGCTCATACACTCAATTGTAAACTTTCCGCCTTCAACCTTTTTAGCACATTCTTCCAATTTGCCAATCACCTGCTCTTTTGTCATTCCCGGGACAGTTCTTATATCAAGTAAAATCTCACATTGTCCGGGAACTATATTCGGTGCCGCTCCGCCATGAATTTCCCCTAAATTCAGGGTCGGCTCTCCAAGAACAGGGTGAACGGTATAATCAAACTCCATTTTTTCAATTTCACAAACCATTTTTGCCATCATATAAACAGCGTTAATGCCCTTTTCAGGGGTTGAGCCGTGTGCCTGTTTGCCATGTGCTGTAATCTTAAAAACAGTCCTTCCCTTTTCCGCTATGTCAATTCTTTCCATATTTTCGCCGATGTCAGGTATTATTGCAAAAGTCGGGTTTATTAGTTTTTCTTCAAGTAAATAGCCTATCCCGTAATCAACCCCGTCAGGGTCTTCCGCCTCTTCGTCAGCCAAAGCGGCAAGTTGCAATTCTCCCTCAAGTTCAATATCTAACTCTTTTAAAATTTCTCCGGCAACAATAATTGAAGCAAGGGGGCCTTTGTTGTCAAGGGTACCCCTTCCGTAAAGTTTTCCGTCTTTTTCAACAACTTCGTAAGGGTCTGTATCCCAGCCGTCTCCTGCAGGAACTATGTCCATATGAGCCGCCATAAAAAGCCTTTTTCCGTTTTTGTTCTTTCCTATCTTTCCTATTACGTTCGGTCTTTCTTTCATTCTCCCGAATTCGTTGTAAGGTATGTCGTAGTTTTCAAACTCTCTCTTAACAATATTCGCAACCCTGTATTCTTCCCCTCTAACTTTTAAATAAGGGTGTTCGCTTAACTTTTCCGAAACCACGTTTACCGTTCTTTCTTTCACCATTTCCTTTACTAACGAAACAATTTTGTCCCTAATTTTACTTTCATTTTCCTGGAAATAACCCTTTATTTTTTCTTTTGTGCTCATAACAACTCCTTTATTGAAATTCTTCTATAGTATAACAGATTTTTTCTATGTTAATTGTAGAGTTTCTTTCTTGTGTGCTATAATTCTCAATGAAAATTTGCAATGAGAGGGGAAAATGTCTGAAGAAATAAAAGATGTACCTATAGTAAAAAAGAATTGGATAAAAAAACCCACCTGGAGAAATATAGGGCTTTTAATAATTGTCTTTTTGCTTTATTACTATGCAAGGCCTACTAAACTGAGTTTTGTGATAGGCGGGTTTATGGTTATTCTTGGAGAGTTGATAAGGCTCTGGGCGGCAGGTTATTTAATGAAAAACAAAAAAGTTGTTGTTGTAGGCCCCTACGCTTATATCAGAGATCCTCTGTACCTGGGTTCTTTATTGATACTTTCCGGGTTATCCGTATCGGCAAGAAATTGGTATATATTGGCGGTTGTTTTAATTGGTTTCTTCGGTTTTTATCTACCGCGTAAGATTAAAATAGAAACAGCAAGGCTTGAAGAGATATTTGGGGACGAATATATTGAGTACAAAAACAATGTAAGAAGCATAATTCCAAGACTCACTCCGTTTAGAGATACTGGTGAAAAATGGGAGTTTAAGCAGATTTTTCATAATTCAGAACACGCTACAGGATTGGTGGTGTTACTTGCGTGGCTTGCTTTTTACTATTTTTTAAAGAGGTAGTTTAAATGAAAGAATATAAAAGTGTGGTTTTTTTTCTTGTTTTATTTTTGGTAAGTTCCGCGTGCTATCATTCTACTGGGGTTGAGGCACCGGTTTCGGTTGTTTCAAGGACCGATGAAAATAATGCAAAATTTTATATCAGTAAATCACCAAAAACAATGGGTGCTTATAGTGACTATTATCTTGCAAACAATAAGTTTGATGTTATTGTTGACGGTGGAATTCTGGGAGAACGAAAACAGAATTTTTTAGCACCTACAGGTGGAACCATTATTGATATTACCAATATTTCTGTTGATGCTCTTGGAAATAAAAAAAGTTACAACAACGATAATATCAACCAGATTTTTCAAGTTGTTAACAATAGACTTGACACTCCTGTTGCATACACTGAAATTAAGGTTGATACAATTAGTGATGAATCGGCTTCCCTTGTTTGTACTGGTTATATTATGGATAAATCCGGTATGTTTGCAAATGCAGGGTTTAATGTGGATTCTCAGACAAAGCTGGTCAAGGATTTAAAGGTAACCACGGTTTACTATATTGAAAGAAACTCAACCTACTTGAAGATGACAACTGTTTTAGAAAATTTAAGTGATAAAGAGGCTCCTATTTTTACTCTCGGAGATTTTGTTTTTACCGGAGGCAATACTTATAGGAGATTTATTCCTGCACCTGGATATGGGTATTCACCTGAAAACGGATCTCACGATATTGTTTATGCTCCTTTTGTTGCTTTTGAACAACACGTTCAGCCGTTTCAGTCGTTGATTGAGTTTTCGCCGGATGACGGGGTTGTTATGTGCCAATTTGATTCTTCGGATCAGGCCTATGAGAGAAGCGGTGGGACTTATACTATTGTAAGTAAAACTGGTAACCCCTCTGATACAATTGCACCTCATAGTTCAATCACCTTTGAAAGGTATATACTCCCAACTCTTTCAGGAAATATATATACCGCATTTTTCTATGCCTTGAATTTGTTTAAAGAATCTAAATCTAATCCGAGAAATTTAATTGTGGATCTGGCAAAGATTTCAGGTTATGTAAATTATAACTTTGACCAGCAGAATATGATTGTGCAATTTGAACAGATTATTCCAGGAAAATATTTTGACGGGAATGAGATTATAAATTCTCCTGTGCCTGTGCCTATGCTGGCCTACAGGACTTCTGAATCAGGTGATTTTGGCGTATATTTACCTGCTGGTACTTATCAGGTAAGGGTCTGGGGTAACGGGGTGAAAAATTATCTTGAAAATTCTTACACATTTTATAACCAGGGAGATCCTGATGTAGAAGGTGACGAAACTGAAGAAGAAAGACAGATAAGTGTTGATGCTGGCTCAAAACTCAATATTGGTGAAATATCACTTTATAAGGATTTGGTTGGAGGTGTTGAAACTATAGTTAAGGATTCGTCCGGAACAACAATACCTGCAAGGGTGAGTGTTTTTCCCGCAGATCCCACGAAGAGTGTTGATTTTGGTGAACAGGAAGAAGTGGAAAACGGGAGTTTAAATTATTATTTTCTCTACTATGGAGATAGGAAATTCTATCTTGAGTTGGGGGATTATTTCTTTTTTGTAAGCGCTGGTCCCCTTTACTCAATTTCGGAAAATGACGTGTCAATTTCAAAAGGGCAGGATGAAGATGGAAATACTGTTATCAATGTAACACCTGAAAAATTAGATGTAACCTTAAACAAGGTTGTTGATAACGGTAATTATGTTCCTTTTGACCCGGCTGTGTTAACCAATTTTAGTTACAATTCAAATGTAAATGGTGTTGAAAGGGTGATGGAGGCTTTATCTGAACATGTTAAGGTTATGATGACGGCAGATGTAAACACTGTTACCGATTTGCAGAATTTTTACAATGCTTTGCGTGCGAGGTATAAAAAAGAAACAACCAATAAAGTTGAGTTTAACGAAGATGATATACGGGTATTAAAAGGCGCTAAAATAAAAAGTTTTTTTCCTAAAACTAATTCATCTCTGGGTTTTGGTGAGTACCTTGTTTTCCCTGTGAAACGGGTTGACGGGTTAAAGGGTTACGGTATAGGGGAGACAGGTGATAGAAATTTCGCAACAATATATGATAATTTGAAGAAAAATATGGAAATGGATAATCTATATGTCGGATTAATTAATCCAAGGGATGGCCATAAGTTACTTAACGGGGTTGTCTCAGGCTTATTTGAGGCTTTGCACCTGCCTGTTCCTGCAGATTTAAGCCATCCATACTTTTCAAGGGTTTCAGAGCATGGGACTGGAACAACAAACAATGTTTTTACTTTAATT
>JALWHA010000114.1 GCA_027038695.1 Acidobacteriota bacterium | reverse complement strand
CTCTTCAGTTGCCTTTGTCTCCTGAAGGCAGAGTATATCGGGGTTTTCTTTCTTAATCCAATCAACAAAACCTTTTTTATGTATTGCCCTAATACCGTTTACATTCCACGAAATTAACTTCATAAAAACTCCTGCAATTTTACTTTGTTTAATTTTAACCAATTTTTAAACTTCGGAAAAGCAAAGGTTTAACAACCTCTTATCAAAATTGATAGCCTGACCCTGTTTCATATGTGCAATACACTTACTCGCCGTAAAAGTTGTTGGTTTTTATAATTTCCATAAGGTTTTTGTAAACGCTTACCTCTTCTGTACTCATTTTTTCCAGAAAATCCCTGACATCCTGCCTTACTTTGTTTTTTAATTCGCACTTGTTTTCAATATCCTCTAACCCTTTTGCTCTGGCAAATTTCAGGATATCTGTTTTAAAAACATAGGCAAAAGGCCTTATAACAAAGAATTTTCCGTTAAAGTAATTTCTGCAAACAGGCATTGATTCAAGCCTTTTGTGGTACATCGCATTCCACAAAAAGTTTTCCGCAAAGTCATTTGCAATATGGCCTAAAACGATAAACTTAATTCCTTTTTCTTCGCAAAACCTGAATATCTCAACCTTTCTCAACCTTGAACACAGGCTGCAGTTGAAATTTTCATACTCCTTTTTTTCCGGGTAAAGGGTTATTATGTCTTCAAACTTTACAGGCTTGATATTCCCCTTTCCAAGAACAACATTGAGTCCGAAAATCCTGCCTTGAAAACCTCTAACCTTATAATACTCTTTTAAAAAAGTGTAAAGGGATAAACTGTCTAATCCCCCTGAAACACCAACAACAATGTCTTTCCCTAAAAAATTGCACACTTTATCCACTTCCAGCACCGATGCGGTTAACTTTTGAAAAAGTTTTTTGTAATTCCTGTCTTTTTTCAAGTTTTTCATAGATAAAAATTATAACCTATTTAATCAAGAAAAAAATGTAAAAAATCGACTATAATTAAAGGGATTAAAAATTGGGAGTGACTATGGCTAATTCAAATAGATTAAAGGAAATACTGAAAAGAATAAACGGAAGGGGATACAAGGCTTACAAAGACATAAAGGGAGTTTATGAGTTTGCAAACTTTACACTTGAAATAACCCATGTTCAGGGAGACCCCTTTGCCTCTCCATCAAGTTTGATTGCATACATAAAACTTAAGGACACTCAACTTTCGGAAGAAACATACAAAACAAAGGAGAGAACGGTAGCGACATCAGACTTTCTGACAAGGCTTTTTGACAAAAACTGCAAAAAGTTAAGCAAAGGGTTAAGGGGCACGGGAAACAGCGGGATTATCTCAATCCAGAAGTGCGGACAGGAAATTTTAGAGAGGTCTTCAGTCGTTTTCAACCTTGAAAAGAATGAGATTGAATTCAGGTTTTATATAGGCCTGCCTGCAAGGGGGAGAAGTGTTTTAGGAAAGATTGCGGAAGAGATGTTTTTCAAAGAGATAGTTGACATTGTTTACTATTCTACCCACTTTGACGATACCACTTACAACAATTTGATAAAGCAGGTAAAAACATACGAAGACTATTGCTTTATTAAAAAATCCCTTAAAGAGAGAAAACTTGTGGCATTTATCCCCAACGGAAGCATTTTGCCAAGGAGAAGCGGGATAGACCAAAGGCCGCCGGAATTAAACAAACAGACTGTTATCCCCTTCAAATCCCCTGAAAGTTTAAGCGTTGAGTTTGAATTGCCTAACGGGGGAAAAATCCATGGAATGGGAATTCCCGAAGGGGTTACGGTAATAACAGGCGGGGGCTTTCACGGAAAATCCACCCTTTTAAAGGCTATTGAAAGGGGGATTTACGGGCATATCCCGGAAGACGGAAGGGAATTGGTTGCAACCGTTGACAATGCGGTAAAAATCAGGGCTGAAGACGGAAGGGCTATTGAAGGGGTAAATATCTCCTCTTTTATAAAAGACTTGCCATTTAAAAAAGACACAACAAACTTTTCAACGGAAAACGCAAGCGGCTCAACCTCAATGGCTGCAAACATTGTTGAAGCGATTGAATGCGGTGCGGAACTTTTTCTGATAGACGAAGACACCTCGGCAACAAACTTTTTGATAAGAGACGAAAGAATAAGGGAAATTGTAAAAAAAGAGCCTATTACCCCGTACATTGATGTGGCAAAATCACTTTATGAAGACTTTGGCATATCAACAATAATAATTACAGGGGGAAGCGGCGATTACTTTGATGTTGCTGACAGGGTAATTTTAATGGACGAATACCTGCCTTACGATGTAAGCGAAAAGGCTGTAAAAAATACAGGTAAGTTTAACAAAGAGATTGAGTTAACAAAAGAAAAAAGAAAACTAAACCTTCCTTCAGCACAGAAAGGAAAAAAAGAAAAGATTGCCGCAAAGGGGAAACACACAATTCAATACGGCAGAATGTCAATAGATTTAAGTTATGTTGAACAGATTGCCGAATATAACCAGACTGAATTTATTGCCCTTGCCTTAAAGTTTATCCACCTTGATTCAAAATACAAACCTGCCGTGGAAAAAGCGGAAGAGATTGTAAAAAACATTGAAAGAAACGGCTTTCTCAAGTTTAAAAGCGGCAATTTAGCAAAAACAAGGGTGTTTGAAATTATGGCTGCAATAAACAGGCTAAGGGGATAAAAACATAACAAAAGGGGCTAAAAAGCCCCTGAAAACCTTTACTTAAGGTTTTATTTTTTCAATTTTTTCTCCCAGTTTGCAATATTTTCTTTATAAGACTTTAATTCACTTTCAGATGTTTTTTTATCATTTTGCAACATTGTTAAAGCCTGTTTTTCCAATTCCACAGCCTTGTTGTAATCCCCTTGCAATGCGTAAAGGTTTGCAAGCGTATCAATAAATGCAGGTTTATCGGATAACTTAACGGACTCCTGACTTAATGATATTAGATAATTGTCAGAATGCTTCCTTAAAACAAATTCCCAGCAAATATTATTCAGCATATTTGCGTAACTTTGATTTCCAAGTTTTTTTCTGTTTTCTTCGGTTGCAAGTTTTGTTTTTAATATTTCCTCTGCCTTTTTAATTTTCCCTCCATACAGATAGGCAAACACAATTTTAATGTAAATCTGGTTTTTATCCTTTGCTGTTTTCAACTTTTCTTGCAAAACACCGACCACTTCCTCTGTTAATATTCCACATCCCATGTGAAAGTAATTGACATAGGAAAAAAGCGATAAATCAGAATTAAAATGGGTATCTTTAAAATAATTAAAAAACTGCCAGAGATAACCGCCAAGTACTTTTGCTTCTTTCGCCTCATCTTTTTGATCCAGTTCAAGCCCCGTACCTGCCAGCTGAATTGTGTATGCAACATTTTTGACTACAGTTTTTTTTTCGCTATCTGTCATCTCCCCCTTTTCGGCAATTTCAATTGCATCGGCAAGCACTTTGTTTGCCTTTTCAAACTTTTTTAGAAAAAGCAGTGAAGAAACAATGGAAGGAAAAGCCATTCTAAAATCAATTAAAAGTCCCTTTAATTGATTTTCCACCAAAACTTTATCAGGCAAAGATTTATATATATTGCCTTTTTGCACTAAAAATCCATATTCCAGCTTAAGCAAATCTCTATAGTTTTCAGGAAGCCCTGATATATGTTTAAACAGTTTTTCTTGCAATTCTTTTTTATTTTTCAGATTTCCAGCGTTAGGCCGCATCCCTGTTAAACAAGCAAACATCAATTCTTCAATTCCTTTTGCAACAAGATGAACATCATCCCCTTTGTAATTTTCAATTGCGGTTTCAAGAGCCTCAAACCTTTTCGTCCATTCCCAGTAATCGTATACAAATGAAAAGTCAAGGGCCTGCTTTAAACTAACCTTGCCCTGTTTTATTTTTTCAATAAGGTTATCCTTCGTTATCCCTAAAGAAGCCATAGAAACGAGATTCAGATAAAACTCCGTGTTAAGCCTTGCCCCAACAATGCTTGCAATCTCTTTCCCATCTTTGCTAAACAATTTAACGGTCGGGAAGGCTTTAACATTGTATTTTTTACAGAGTTTTGCCCCTGTTTTGGTTGTTCCTTCAATATAAACAGGGATTGCTTTTTGCAGAATCCTGGCAAATTCACCGCTTGAGTAAACTTTTGATTTAAGCATCTGACAGGGATGGCACCATGTTGTTGAGAAATCAACAAAGACTATTTTGTTTTCTTTTTTTGCAATTTCAAATGCTCTGTCAATGGAATACTCGGTAAACCATTGCACCTTCCCTATCTTCCTAACTTCTTCCTTTTTATTCTGCTTCTTGTTAATTTTGGCATTGCCGTTTTTATTATTGCAAGAGATAGATAAAAATCCCAGAAAAACAAAAACAACAACAAAAACACCTATCCACTTCTTCAGGGCTTACCTCCAGAAATTATTATAAAT
>JALWHA010000113.1 GCA_027038695.1 Acidobacteriota bacterium | reverse complement strand
GATTATTGATTATAATAATTTTTTTGTCAAAAAAAATAAAAAACTGTTGACTTTAAATAACGCGGTTTTAAAATACTCCTGCCTTTTGGAAAGGCAATAAATTTTTTAGGAGGATAGAGAGATGAAGATTTTAAAATCTATGAGGTTTAAATTTAGCAATTTAGTATTAATGATGTTTTTTTGCGGTGTTGTTTTTGCCAAACCCCCGGTAATTAACTCTTTTAAGGCTGACAGGTATGAAGGTTTTAATCCTATGACTGTAAAATTTACCGTAGATGCTTACGACCCAGAAGGAGACACCCTTCAGTACACCTTTCATATTGTTGATCAGGACGGTTTTCAAACAGATTTTATTTCTGAAACAAATTCTATTAATTATACTTTTTCAGGAAGCGGAAATTATAATGTAAGAGTAACTGTTTTCGGGTCTCATAATGAATCCACAGACAGTGACGCATTAAACATTAAAGTATTATCTTCAGATGCGCCTATTAAAATATCCGTATTAACATCAAGGCAACTTGCGAAAGTTCTCGGTATGAACTATGGAAAAGTAAGTGCTAAAACGGTATTTTTCAATGACAAAGACTATAATGTAACCTTAACTATAGAAGGCTATAACAACGGGAAAGTTATTTTTAAACACGAGAAAACTATTTTGCCGAATTCTTATTTTATTATCACTGAGCAGTACCTTGTGCATCCAACTACCGATGTGGTAGTGTTTGCTTCGGCTCATATACCTGTTTTTTCCGATGTGTATACACCCGATGGAATAGCAAGGGCCTGGTATAGGTTTGACAATACTACCGAGATGTACCTTCCTTATATTGAGGAAAATTTGGGATTTAGAAAGACCTACGCTTTTATCTCAAATCCCTATGTAAAACCGGTTTCTTTCACCTATAACGGAGAAATTACTGAGTTGCCTCAGGATTATTCTATTATGGTAAATGCAGGAAAATTTGTTACCCCTTATATGAATACGCAGAATATGTGGGGGTCGAATAAATGCTGGGCGTTGATAAAAGATGAAATTATTAACACCGTAGGCCCTGACCTTGTGGAAGAGAGGACTTTAAACGGCCTCGGAATTTCTGTAGATTTTGATAATAAACCTGCGATGTACGAGTTAAAAAGGGAAGGGAGCACTACCTTATACCTTCCTTTTCTCCCGCAGGTTGATTGTTATAACGACCTTGTTCTCTTAAACACTGGAGACAGGGAAACAAATGTGACAATTGATTTTTACAATGGACACGGAATTAAAACAGGCAGCTACAATCTGAAAATTGCGGAGAAGGAAAGAAGGTTAATCTACCTTGAGTCAATTATAGAAAATCAAAATATTGAGGCTGACTATGCAATTATCACTTCTATTCAACCTCTTCTCGGCGTAAATGAAGTTAAACTTCTTTACGGTGGGGAATACGCTTATTCTCTTCAGACATACACCGAGTGCAGGGCTTTTTCTCCCGTGATTTTAAACGATAGTTATTATTGGACGGTTCTTTCAATAGTTAACCCCAATGATGAGGAAATTTCAGTGAATTTTGCACTCTATACTGCATCGGGAAAATTTAGGACAAGTCAGGCGATTACAATTCCCGCTCACGGAACGCTTGCTTCATATGTTACAAATATTTTTAACGATATTGATATTCACAAAGGTGATTCAATAATCATCAATTCAGTTAAGCCGATATCGGGTCTTACCTTGTCAGGAGACGAATCTCTATCAAGGTTAAACGCCCTCCCGATATTCTAAAGGTGGCCGTCAGGCCGCCTTTTTTTTGTTATTTCTAAATTTTTTCTTTGTTATTCTTTCCTTTTTTTATTCCCCTTTGTTTATACAATTCTTTGTTTTGTCAATAGGACAATACTTTCAATGGATTGTTTTTTTCACCTTTTAATGCTGTAAGCGATTATTTGTAAGGATTACTCCTTAAATGTGGTTTTTGGGGAGAAGGTTAGGTATATTCTAAAATAAACCAATTAAAGGCAAAATATACAATTAACATGGGTAAATGAAAGAAAGAGAAATAGATAATGTCAGGTTTTTTGTGTCAGGGTTAATTGATTGTGTAATAAGTCATTTCATTGTCTTTTTTCCCTTTACATAAGTTTTTATTTAAATTTTCTCAAACATTCTATTATAAATTCGGAATACCTTAACTTCGTGCCTGGCGACCTGTCGTTTTTGTCTTTGAAATAAAGGTATAAACAATTTTTTCGTACGGGAATTTGGTAAATCTTAAATTCCTATACTTATTTTTATTTTTTTTATAAAATTTAAGTTGATATTTGATTTGAGATAAATTAGAATAATGAATGAATAGTCATTCAGTAATAATTTTTAGGAGGGCTTATGAATCCTACGGCCGGTATCGGATATTGGGCTTATCTGATTGTGTTTTTTGGCGGATTGTTATTTTTCTTTTATGAGATTCGCCAGAAGTACCTTCTTCTCAAAGCGGCTAAACCTGAAAATAGGTTTAATAATTCCGGGGAGAGGGTTAAAAGAGTGCTTGAGTTTGCTTTCGGGCAAAAGAGGATTTTGAAGGATCCTCAAACCGGTTTAATGCATGCTTTTATCTTCTGGGGTTTTTGCGTATTGGCGTTAAGGACTATTACCGTTTTCGGCAAGGGGTTTTACAACAGGTTTCTTGACGGTTTCATTACTTCCCCTTTAGGGCAGTTTTATTTAATATTGAAAGATATATTTGTTATTTTAGTTCTTATTATGATTATCTATGCGACAATCAGGAGAGCATTTATTAAACCTAAAAGGCTTGATCCTTCCTGGGAAGGTTACCTTATTCTGTTTTTTATTTTTGTACTGTTAGTTACCGATATGTTGATGGACGGTGCCGAGTTTTATCACAATCCTGCGGCGGTGGGTTTTATGGGACCTGTTATAGGAAAATTCTTCAACGGTATGACTGAATCCGCTAAAGCCGGTATTTATGATGTTTCATGGTGGATCCATATTATTACCTTATTGCTCTTTTTAAACGAGTTGCCGAGAGGAAAACACTTCCATGTTATCACCGCAATTCCCAATGTTTACTTTCAGAAACTTGAGCCTAAAGGAAAGATTAAAACAATTGAAAATCTGGAAGAACTTTTTGATACAGACGACGAGGACATCCCTGTAGGTATTTCAAAGATCACCGATTTTACCTGGAAGCAGTATATGGACCTGTACACCTGTACCGAATGTGGTAGGTGCCATGAATTTTGTCCGACTTTTTTAACTGAAAAGCCTTTATCTCCTAAAAGGTTGAACGATAAAATAAAACACTTTCTGTATGACCACCAAAAAGAATTAATTTCTGGAAAAGGAGCCGAACTTGAACCTGTTGTAGGCGAGGTTGTTTCAATTGATGAAATATGGGACTGTACAACATGCGGCAGGTGTGAAGAGGCATGCCCCGTATTTATTGAAAATATCCCGAGAATAGTTGATATGAGAAGAAAACTTGTTATGGTTGAGGGAGATTTCCCGACTGAACTTCAAACCGCTTTTCAGGGTATGGAAAGAAACGGAAACCCGTGGAATATCGGTATGAGCAAAAGGTTTGAATGGGCTGAAGGGCTTGATATTCCGACTATGGCTGAACTGGATAAACCGGAAGACATAGACGTATTGTTCTGGGTAGGCTGTGCAGGCTCTTTTGACGATAGGGCCAAAAAGATATCAAGAGCTTTTGCTCAAATATTGCAGAAAGCCGGTGTAAAATTTGCCTGCCTCGGTGAAGAAGAGATGTGCTGCGGTGACTTTGCAAGGAGAAGCGGAGAGGAATTCCTCTATCAAACACTTGCACAGCAGAATGTTGAAACATTAAACGAGTACAAGGTTGTTAACATTGTTACCATATGTCCCCACGGGTACAACACCTTGAAACATGAATACAAGGATTTCGGCGGTGATTTTAATGTTTATCACCATACCGAGTATATTGCCAAACTTATTAAAGAAGGTAAAATTTATCCGTCTAAAGAGGTTGTTTCAAAGATTACTTATCATGATTCCTGTTACCTTGGCAGGCATAACGGTATTTATGATGAGCCGAGAAATATCCTTAAATCTATTAAGGGGGTAAAAGTTGCTGAAGCAGGTTTAAACAGGGAGAAAGGATTATGCTGCGGTGCCGGCGGAGGAAGAATGTTTATGGAAGAGACAAGGGGAACAAGGATAAACCATAAGAGGATTGAGGATATTATGGAAAATGCAAAGCCGGATACGGTTTGTACTGCCTGCCCTTTCTGTATGACAATGCTTAGAGACGCTGTCAACGAAAAAGAGATAGAGGGAGTTGAAACAAAGGATATAGCGGAATTGGTTTTAGAGTCTCTTGATTAAGTTTGTTTAGATTGTTTTTAATAAAACCCCTCCCGACAAAGTCGGGAGGGGTTTTTTATTTTGCCCCCTTTTCAA
>JALWHA010000112.1 GCA_027038695.1 Acidobacteriota bacterium | reverse complement strand
GTTTACTGGAAAAAGCCAGGTTATCTCCCCTGAAGGAGAGGTTTTGCTAACAGTCGGCGAAAAAACAAAAGGCTTTTACTCTGTTGAAATAGACCTATCCCTTACCGACAAGCAAATGAACCCCCTGAACCACCTGTTTAACGACAGAAGGACGGATTTGTATAATTTATAGGGTTTTAGGTTCTGGTGTCCCGTGTCCCGTCCTGATATAGGTTGACACATAAAACCTAAAAAAAGGAGGGACAAATACTACTCACTCCTTACCTCATTATCCCTTCTTTATCCCATTTATCCCCTTTTTGTGGTAAACTTTTAAAGTATAGGGCTTTAAATTTAGAGGAGGAGGTGGTTTTTGAAGGTTTTACTTTCTGGAAACGAAGCAATAGCAAGAGGTGCGTACGAATACGGGTGCGTTTTTGCGTCCGCATACCCGGGAACTCCGAGCACGGAGATTCTGGAGAATGTTACACACTATAAAGAGATAAAGTGTCAATGGTCTCCAAATGAAAAGGTTGCAACCGAGGTTGCAATAGGCGCTTCTTTTGCAGGGGGAAGGGCACTTTGCACAATGAAGCACGTAGGCGTTAACGTTGCGGCAGACCCTTTGATGACTTTAACTTACATAGGGGTTAAGGGAGGCTTTATCCTTGTTTCGGCGGACGACCCGGGAATGCACTCTTCACAGAACGAACAGGATAACAGGAATTACGCAAAGTTTGCAAAGATCCCCGTTTTAGAGCCGTCCGATTCTCAGGAAGCAAAGGATTTTGTGAAGTATGCTTTTGAGATTTCGGAAACATTTGATACTCCCGTAATTTTAAGAATGACGACAAGGACTTCCCACGGAAAGGGGCTTGTTGAAATAGGGGACAGGATTGAATCCCCCGTTGAAAAGGGCTTTGAAAGGGATTTTTCAAAGTATGTTGCACTTCCTATGAATGCAAGAAAGAGAAGGGTTGTTGTCGCCGAGAGGGAAAAGAGGTTAAAAGAGTTTGTTGAAGAAACGGAACTTAATGTTATTGAAGAGGGCAAGGGAAATGTCGGGTTTATAACCTGCGGCATTGCATATGAACATTTGAAAGAGGTTTTACCTGACGCGCCTGTTTTAAAGTTAGGCATACCCTACCCTTTACCTATGAAAAAGATAAAGGATTTTGTCAGCAGGTTTGACAAAGTGTTTGTTGTTGAAGAGTTAGACCCTTTTATTGAAGAGCAGATAAAGGCGGAAGGAATAGAGGTTTACGGCAAAGAGTATTTCCCTGAAATAGGAGAATTTTCCCCTGAAGTTGTCAGAAATGCACTTTGCAAGGCAGGGGTTTTGAAAGAGGAGAACAAGGTTGTTGCGGAAGATAAGGCAATACCGAGGCCTCCTGTTTTCTGTCCCGGCTGTCCTCACCTTGGAATCTTTTACGCATTGAAAAAGGCAAAGGCAAAGATTGTTACGGGGGATATAGGGTGTTATACCCTTGCAGCAATCAAGCCTTTTGAAATGATGGATACCTGTGTTTGCATGGGCGCATCAATCGGAACAGCGATAGGCATGGAAAAGGTTTTAGGCTCAGGCAAGGGTATTGCGGCGGTTATCGGGGATTCAACCTTTATTCACTCAGGGATTACAGGCCTTGTTGAAGCGGTTTACAATAAAAGCAATATAACAATCGTTATCTCGGATAATTCCATTACCGCAATGACGGGGGGGCAGCCTGACGCAAGGACAGGGTGGAACTGCCAACAGGAGCCGACAGGGAAAATGGATTTTGAGGTTGTCGCAAGGGCAATAGGGGTTGAGCATGTCTATGTACTTGACCCGACAAAGATGGACGAAACTTACAAGATAGTTAAGCGGGAGCTTGAAGCGGACCACCTTTCTCTCATTATAAGCCAGGGGCCTTGCGTGCTCTATCCGCAGAAGGTTAAAAGAGAGAAGTTTTATACAGAGCTTGAAAACTGCACCGCATGCGCGATGTGCTCAAAGATAGGCTGTCAGGCTATATACAGGACAACCGAAAAGACGGAAAAAGGCAGGTTTAAGTGGAATATTGACACAACGCTTTGCACAGGCTGCGGGTTATGTATTCAGATGTGCAAGTTTGACGCAATAAGACCAATAAGCAGGAAGGGTGAGTAAAATGGAAAGCAAAAACATTCTTCTGGTAGGTGTAGGCGGGCAGGGGATTGTCCTTGCTTCCGAGATTATGAGTGAGTTTTTCAGAAGGCAGGGATACGACGTTAAAAAGAGCGAAGTGCACGGCATGGCTCAAAGGGGCGGGATTGTTTCCTCCCATGTCAGGATCGGAAAGAAGGTTTATTCCCCTATGATAGAAAAGGGAAATGCCGATATTATGCTTTCATTTGAAAAGATGGAGGCATTAAGGTGGCTTTACTATGTAAAAAAAGACGGAATAATTGTTTCCTCAAACGTTAAGATGGTGCCGCCTATTGTTAGCACGGGTGCTTTTGAATACCCTGAAGATGTTGAAGAAAGGGTTTTAAAAGAGAGGCCTGACGCAAAAATGCTTGATATAGTTTCCGCTTTGAAAGAATTGGGAAATGACAAGGTTACAAATGTAATTATGATAGGCGCGCTTTCAACAATGTTTGATCTTGAGCCTGAAAAGTGGCTTGAAGTAATCAAGGAAGCGGTGCCTAAAAAGGTTGTTGACGTTAATGTAAAGGCCTTTCAAAAGGGAAGGAATTTAATGGGAAAGTAATTGAAAAAACCTTGATTTAATTGTACATTTAAAGGCAGCCTTTTTCAGGCTGTCTTTTTTTTTACGAGGTAAGAAATGAGGTTAACAAAGGCTGAGATAATACTCCTTTTAATGACCGCAATCTGGGGCTTAACCTTCCCTTTAATCAAGGGGGCTGTTGCTTATGTTCCTCCCTTTGCATTTCTGTCAATGAGGTTTTTGCTCGCTATTTTGGTGCTTTCGTTTTTCATTAAGCCTGAATTCAACTTTAAAAACATAAAGTGGGGGCTGATTATAGGGCTGTTCCTTTTTTCGGGAATGGCCTGTCAAACTATTGGTTTAATGTACACTAAAGCCTCACGCTCAGGGTTTATTACAGGGTTTCTTGTTTTTTTAGTCCCTTTGTTTGACTATTTAATATTTAAAAAAAAGCCGTCCATTTTTGCAATTTTAGGGGTGTTTTTCGCTTTAATCGGGCTTTACCTTTTATCAAGCCCCGAAGGCGGGGGGTTTAATATAGGGGATTTTTTAACTCTTTTAAGCGCTGTCTTTTTTGCGTTTCAGGTGATATTTATTGAGCATTCAACGACTAAATACAACGGGGATACTGTGGTTTACTTTCAGATTACTTCAACTTTTGTTTTCAGTTTGATAGCATCTTTCACATTTGAAAAATGGAATTTCAGGTTTGACATTCCCCTGCTTATAGCAATTGTAATTACAGGGGTTTTTGCAACCGCCCTTGCACTCTTAATGCAGGGAAAGTATCAGAAGGAGACAACAACGGTAAGGGCTGGCATTATCTATTCAATGGAGCCTGTATTTGCACTGTTTTTTTCATTCCTGATTTTAAGCGAAAAGCTTCCCGAAAAGGGGATAATAGGCGGTTTTTTAGTGTTTTTAGGAATGCTAATATCAAACTTCAAACCGAAAGAAATCAGTCAGGGATAAGGGGGCCTCTCATTCTATAACCGAAAATAACAACCCTGCCGGGCATAGGTATTCCCGGATAGGTTTGATAGTCTTTATCAAAAGCGTTAGAAATCTTCAAGTAAAACCCTGTTCCCCAGAATGTTATGTTTAATACGGAAGCCTTGTTCAACTCATTTATATCAAGGTAAGAGTAATCAAATGCAATGTCTTTCCCGTTGTAAATAAGGGTGATTTTGTTTTTAGGGTAATAGTAAGAGTACTTTGTTTCGTAATTTATCTTTTCCCTGTGAAGGTGCTGGTAACCAAAAGTAAACTTTTTGTATGTGTATAAAACTTCATAACCGTAAACATTTTTATCCCCTATGTTTTCAGCCTGCCATCTGTCCTCGTTTCTCACCCAATCTATTATGTTTTTTTGATCTCTGTAAAATAGAGTCGCCTTCAACCTTTTATACTCAACAATCAACTGATAGTTTTTGCTTTTTTCTTCCCTTAAATTTTCATTGCCTATGTTTACGGGGGAATTGTAATAAAGTTCGGTAAAATCAGGGACTCGCACGCTTTCCGAAAAGTCAAAGGAGAGGTTAAAGTTTTTTATCTTTTTTACAGCAGAAAAAAAAGGCAGAAGGTATTTGCCCCTGTTTGTAGCGGAATAATAGTTTGCACCTCCCCTTAAATTTAAACCGAAAAGGTTGAAGACTTTTGAATACCTGAGAACAAGGGTTGTCAGGGTTTTGTCTCCCATTACCTCGCTTTCCATTGAGTTAAATTCAAGGTTAAGGTTGAAAAAACCGTACCTGTTTTCAAAGGAGTGAATAATCCCCGATTTGTATGTTTCAGTTATGTTTCTGAATAAGTCCGGGTTGTCTTTGTCAAGGGTG
>JALWHA010000111.1 GCA_027038695.1 Acidobacteriota bacterium | reverse complement strand
GAGAGAGAGAGAGAATTACTTTTGCACTGAGGGTGCTATTAAGTGAAAAAAATTAGTAGGAGGTTACAAATTGAAAAAGTTTCTTTTAGTTTTTCTATTATTTTTATTTTTACCAAATGTTTATGGGAGAATTGAAGTTATTACTCAATGTTATCAAATATGCGGTACTTCAAATTTTGATACAGGTTGGACATGTGTTACTCGTTGCGACCAAACAGTTGTTTATATTGCCGAAGGTGATGGTGGTAATAATGATGTTGACAATGGTGAAAACAGTGGCGGAGGCGGTGGAGGAGACGACACCATTTATTTTCAATGTGATGATAATAAAGATGGCTTAATGGATTGCTGGAAGGATTTAACAGGTTCTTCTCGAATAACACACCCATTCGGAGAAAACAGGGCTAATCATTGTAATTTTCACACAGGAATGGACATAGGCACGGCTCAGGAAGGTGGAAAATTACCTTTATTCAGTGCAACATCAGGCACAGTTGTTGGATTAGGCTATCAAGATGGTACCGGATTTTTTATTAGAGTAAAAAATAATAATGGCAGTTATACCTTATACTGTCATTTAGACGGCGATAAGTGTAAAGGAATGCCTTATACTAATTTAAATATTGGAGATACTGTTATTGCCGGCCAACTAATTGGAACGACAGATAATTCAGGAAACTCTCATGGTTCACATCTTGACATCAAATTCTATTTTCCAGGACAAGTATCATTTGATGTGGTTTATGCTCAGTTTCCTTATTCACCTATTGAAGAAAATGATGTAAAATATTGTGCATATTTAAATAGAACTTATGTAAATCCAGAACACATTCTGAACTCTGGTGATTGTCAATGATTTTTAAAAGTTTATAAGGAGGTTAATAATGTTTAAAAAATTTTATCTTTTAACCCTTGTTTTTATCTTTTCAGGATTAGTATTTGGAGTGGAACCTATCTTAGAATACCCCTTGCCTGATTTTGTTATAAACAACCCTTATTTTTCTTCCTCACCGTTAGATAAGTACATTCAGGTAGGGATCTTTTCAGACAATAGTAAGGTCTTGTCTTTTTCAGGGTATAAAAAATCAAGAAATTCTGTACTACAACCCTTTAGCAGAATTATTTTTTTGAATTCTCAAAACAAGGTTAAAAAAGAATTAAACTTCAAATCACATGTTAAAACAATAACAATTAACAATATTCCAAACCCAATAGTGGCGGTTACATTTCTGAAAATCCAGTATGATGAATACTACCCTGATAAAATAAATGTTTACTCTTTAAAAGGGGAATTTCTTTGTACCATTCCCAATAATGAACATAACTATGTATATTCATCTATGGACAATAACTTTCTCTGCCTTGTAGATTTAATGGATGGACTTGCCGGGAGTTTTACCTTTATCCCAATCAAAACATTGAATATCAAAGATAAGAATTCAGGGATACTGCCAAAATATACTTTAACATTTTCCGGAAACCCTGCAGAACATTGGATTTTGTTAGGAGAGGAACCTGTGTCACTAATCTATTCAACAGGAGCAACCTTAAAAAAAATAAGTCTGAAAAACAAAGGAGAAACTCAATGGAAAATCCCTGATCTTGGGAATAATATAAATTTGCTTAAACTACTTATGAAACATTTTATAGCAGTGGAAGCTTATCCTTACTTTTATATAATTGATGAAAAAACAGGAACAATTTTAAAAAGCATTAATTTAAAAAATAATCAGAGAATAAAGGCAGTTGTTGACTCCCATAACTTTACCATTACCAAAAATCTCAATCTTGTTGAAAATAAAAAAACAATCACTCCAACCTTACATCACTCTTCAATTTTAAAATCAAACGAAAAAACATATTTTTTTGCTATCAAAAACAAAAATTTATTAATTTTTGAAAACTAAACAATTAAAAAACATACAAAGAAAGCCCCTCAGATGAGGGGCTTTTTTATTTATCCTTCTTCTCTATCTCCTTCAGCAATTCTTCGCAGGCTTTTTTGAGTTGTAAGTCTTCGCCCTTTGCCTTCCAGTCAGGAGAGTTGTTTACTATAAAGTCAGGGATTGCAGGGTTGCCTTCCATGTTTAAATCACCCATAAATCTCCCATGGGTAAATCAGGGGGATTGATTTATCTCTCGGTGGTTTAATCTTTTCAAGGGTTATAATTTTCACTGTGCTTCAGGGTATTTGTTTTTTTACGATTATCTTATTATTTTAAAAAGGTATTTTCTGGTTTAAAATCTTCCTCTTCTTCACCTTTGTAATCAATTCTCCAGTTTTTGCCTGCCTTATTAGACAAATTATTGAATAATTTGCCGAGTATATTCTCCAAAAAACATAAAGAATCAGGTTGTTGATAGATACGAGAAATTAAAATAAACATCCAGTTGACTTCCAAATCAAAGCCCAGTTCTGCTTCTAATGAGAAAACATTTTACACTTTTTAGAAAAATAAACAAAATTAAAACAAAACAAATAACTTAAAACCAAAAACCTCAAACAAAAATTTAAAGCAAACTTCATTTATTTTGTTTTATAATTTTTCGAAAAATAAATATTTAAAAACACAATATTTTCTCTTGACAAATGAGAGAGAGAGAGAGAGAGAATTACTTTTGCACTGAGGGTGCTATGAATCTTTAAAAAAAATTAGTAGGAGGTTGCAAATTGAAAAAGAAGGTATTGTTTTTATTTTTCTTTCTATTACTACTTTACAACTTTAAGGCATTTTCTGCAATAAGAGTTTACAGCCTATGCTATCAGATATGCGTTTCAGATAGCGATGGGACTTATTGCGGAATAAAGTGTGATACAATTATTGTAATTGATGTTTCAGGAAATGGTGGTGGAGGAAATGGAGGGGATACTGATAATGATGATTCAGGAGGAGGCGGAGGCCCGGGAGACTTCAATCTATTTGATTTAAACAATGACGGATTTACAGACTGCTGGAAGGATTTAACAGGCTCAGAAAGAATCACCGCTCCCTTTAAAGAAGAAAGAAATGGCGGTTGTGGGTACCACACAGGCTTAGATATAGGCACTGCTCAGGAAGGAGAAAACATACCTTTGTTTTCAGCAAGTTCAGGGACTGTTGTAGAAACCGGGTTTCAACCTAAGTATGCGGGTTATTTTATAAGAGTTCACAATGACAACGATACATATACAGTTTATTGCCATTTATTAGAGGGAAGTATTAAAGTACACGAAGGAGGCTCAGTTTATCCGGGGATGGAAATTGCTTACACAGACTCATCACCCAAAGGTACCAGCCCTCACCTTGATATAAAATTCTATTTAGTGGGGAATAAATCACTTTCGGAAGTTCAGGATAAATTCCCTGAAAGCAATTTAACTGAAGATGATATTTTGACATGTACTGTTAATGGAGAATTAAGAACCTATGTTAACCCTGAAAAAGTCCTTGGAGATTGCAAATAAAGGAGGCGTTATGAAAAAATTATTTTTGTTTTCATTAATCTATTTCCTTTTCTCAATATCTATAATTTTTGGGCAAACAATTGAATTTGAATACAAATTACCCGATTTTGTTTTAAAAAAGGAATTCTTGTATGGTACAACACCTTTTAATGCCAGAATAGATTTTAAAATTAGCAACAACTTCAAAAAAGTTGTGGTAATGACCGGCTATTATAATTCCTTTGATGAAATGGAATCCAGCAATATTGAGTTAAAGGATTTAAACAGGCTAAAACACAATTTAAAGAAAAAAGACAAAATCTGGCTTTCCAGAGTATTATTTTTAGATGAAGAAAACCAGATAATTAAAGAAAGAGTATTTCCATATGACTGTGCTTTAGATTTAATTGATCACTCTCAAAATCCCGTCATAGCAATTACCAAATTAATACACCATGGGAATTATATGGAACAAATTAAAACTGATTTTTACGATTTAAACGGGAATTTTTTAAAGAGTTTTGATTTAAAAGATAGGCAGGAACTATTTTTATTAAAATCATGTGATAACAATTTTTATTACTTTGCCAGTTATATTGATGTTGACCTTGCAGGGTATTTTGAAATTTATCCTGTAAAAAACCTCTTTGGCAGTCTTAAAAACAAAAATGATAATGAGAGATATATAATAAACTTTAAAAACGGCTCTCCAAGTGCTTTTATGCTTTTAGGCGGAGAAGAGGTAAAGGCGGTATTTGCAAAAGGAGCAACAATTAAAATGATAGGGCTGAAAAACAGAGAAGATTTCTGGAAAATTGAAAATATAGGGGCAAATATTTCAGATTTACTTCTAAATGACGAAAATCAAATAGTGGTTGACGCATACCCCTTCTGGTTTATTGTAGACCCCGAAACAGGCAAAACTATTACAAAAATCAATAGTAAAGAAATCATTTCCGCTTTAACACCAACAACAACTAAAAATAGAATAGTCATAGGAGACCTGCACAAAAAGAGAAAAATAGAAATCAAAGACAATAAATTGATTTTACCAGCCTATCAGTTAGCCTCAACTAATAGA
>JALWHA010000110.1 GCA_027038695.1 Acidobacteriota bacterium | reverse complement strand
TGAAAACCTATCTTTCTTTATCCCCTTTGTACATAGTTGAGGGAGAGTATGAAACAGGAAAAGGCTATGCTGACATTTACCTTCGCAAAAACTGGCCTATAACAAGGCTAACAAAATACGAATACCTTATAGAGGTTAAATACATAAAGCACAGAGAGGCAGAGAAGGATACATCTCAATCAGAGATAAAACACCTTCGCAAGCAGGCAATCAGCCAGTTAGAAAGGTATGCCTCATCAAGAAAGTTCACTCACCCGCCATATGTTCAACCTGAACAAATTCCTGAGTTAAAGAAGATTGTAATTATAGCCTCATCTAAAAAAGTGGAACTTATGGAAGAGGTTGAATAAACAGATAGAATGTTTATTTTTTCCAACACTTTGTAATAATACAAGAATTAAAAATAGAAAAAAGGGACAAATCTTTAAGTGCTAAAATCAATTTTTGTGTTTTTTCTTGCCGAGAGTATAGCCGAAGGAAAAGAAAATGATTACTGCCACACCAAACAGTATGCCTAAAATTGTGTGGGTTAAGGTGTATTTGTGCTTCCAGAAAAAGAAATAACCGTAAAAAATGAGGGTGAATATGACAGCCCCTGAGATGCCGCCTATTAATCCCCTTTTTGATTGATTTGGTGAAGATGCAGAAATCCCAAATCCGAACAAAAACATTAAAATCAGGGATAACAAACTGAAGATTATTAAAGAATTGCTCATATTAACCTCCAGTATTGATCATACGACTTTTTTAAGGAGCAATTGGTTTTAAAATTAAAAACTTTTCTAATTCTTTTTTTATCTTTTTTAAGTTTTTCCTTTTGCAGAAGAGGATTTTTTTGTCTCCGTTTTCAAAAGAGACAACTAAAAAAAATAAACCTGAAACCTTTTTTATCTCTGAAACAGGGTAGTTCCACTTTTTCCCGCATTCTTTTTCTTCAAAAGAAATCTCTTTGTCGTTTATTGTAAGTATTCCCTTGTTGTTTAAGATTGTGTATGCCAGACCGAAGGTAAAAACTTCCCGATATTTTATATTTGAGCATTCTATCTGAAGCATGATTTCCCCCCCCCTGTTTTTTACTTAAATATTATAAGACAATTTTTTTTGAAATCCTGTCTGTTTTTGTTTTTCGCTTTTTTACCTGATATAATTTTGTTGCTATGAAAAAGAGGTTGTTGCTGCACATTTGTTGTGCTCCTGACGGGGTTTACATTCCTGAAAAACTTTCCCAAGATTACGAGGTGGTCTGCTACTTTTACAATCCGAATATATTTCCAAAAGAAGAGTACCAAAAGAGAAAAAGAGAAATGGAGAGGGTGGCAGAGGCTAAAGGGTATAAATTGGTTGTAGGCGATTACAATTACGAGGATTTTGTTAAAACTGCGGAAAAACTTTACTACCTTCCTGAAAAATCAAAGAGGTGTGATTTCTGCCTTTCAATGAGGCTTGAAGATAGTGCAAAAAAGGCTAAAGAGTTGAATTGTGATGTGTTTGCCACCGTTTTGACCGTGTCTCCCCATAAGGATTTTGAAAAGATAAATGAAATAGGCAAAAAAATTGCGGAAAAGTACGGCGTTGAGTATATGCCCTCAAACTTCAAGAAAAACGACGGGTTTAAAAGGTCTGTTGAAGAGGGAAAGAAGTTAAACCTGTACAGGCAGGATTATTGCGGGTGCGAGTCTTCCCTTGTTTACCGAAAAATGTTTAAAGACGCAGAAAGCGGTGAAAAGGTTTTTCTATTCTACGGCGAAAAGGTAGGGATTTTTGATTTAGACAGCGTGAAAAAGCATATTGAAAGGAATGGTTTGAAAACAGGTTTTGTTTTTTACAAAGTAAAGCCTACTGAAAATGTTTTAAAGTATGCCTTTGAGTTAACTCTGTTTTTAGAGCCTTTTGAAAACCTTGATTGGAGAAGGAGGATTTTTGAGAAAAAGGGAAAGGATGTTGAGGTTATAAAACTCTCCGATATTGCAAACAGGGATATTTTTTTAGACCCGTGTTAACCCTTTTTAAACTTTTCAATAAATTCCCTTGCAACCCTTTCCCCTTCCCCAATTGATTTGTCTGCTTTGTGAAACTCTATAAAAACAACATCGTTCAGGTTCGGGGTTAAAAGGTAATCAGGCCTGTCAAATTCAAGGCTTCTCCATGCAAGTTCATACTGGACAATGTGAAATGTCCTGTTTAAAACATGGAGTATGTTGGGGTCTTTTGCCTTTTTGCTTTTTACATTTATTCCTATATTTTGTGCAAGTTTTTGTAGCTTTGGAAATTTGCTTAACAGAAAGCCCGTTTCATTGTCTGTCTCCTTTATCCACGCTCGTTTATAATCGGTAGGTTTTAAGTTAAGGTTTACGGCTATTGTCTTTGTGTCTTTGTGCCTTTTTTTTAAGACATCAACAGGTACCGGGTTTGTTATCCCGCCGTCAATATAGTACCTGTTTTTTATTTTAAAGGGTTTGAACAATCCCGGGATTGAAATTGATGCCCTGATTGCTTCCCATAGTTTGCAGTCCTGCAAAACCACAGGCTCTCCCGAGTCTAAATCGGTTGCCACAGGGTAAAAGGGTATTTTAGTGTCAAAAACATATATATCCCCTATAACGTCTCTCAGCATTTGCATAACCTTTTTACCGTTAATTAACCCTGATTTGGGGAATATAGGGTCAAAGTTAAATATTACGTCGCTTACCTTCATTCCACGGTAGTATTCTTCCGCCTCTTCTATTTTGTCGGCTGCAAAAAAGGCCCCTATTACTGCTCCCATAGATGTGCCTGATATTGCCTTTATATCTAACCCGTATTTTTTTAATGTGGTAAGTACACCGATGTGTGCAAGTCCTCTTGCTCCTCCGCTTCCAAGAGCGACAGAGAATTTTTCGTTAATTAAAGACAATGTCGTACTCCTCTAAATGAAGGTTCGGGTCTTCCTTCACGTTTATTCTGACATTAAAGTATTCTGTTAACTCTTTTACTATTAAATAGTCATCGTTTTTCAAATACTCGCCTATGTATGGGTGAACCCTGATTGTTATGTCTCTATCGTAATTGATAACAATTCTGTTGATAATCTCTCTCTGGATTTCAAGTATTATTGTCGGGATTGATTTCACCCTTCCCGTTCCACGGCAGTACGGGCAAACCTGTGTCAATTCCCTTTCAAGGGACTGCTTTACCCTTTTTCTGGTAATTGCCACAAGCCCTATCTCTTCAATTGTAAGTATATTTGTCCTTGATTTATCTTTTTTAAGTTCTGTTTCAAGAAGTTCAAGCACTTCTTTTCTATGCTCTTCCTCTTCCATGTCAATAAAGTCAACTACAATTATTCCCCCTAAATTCCTTAACCTGATTTGCCTTACAATCTCAGATATAGCCTCTTTGTTGGTTTTAAATACTGTTTCTTCAAGGGATTTTTTTCCTATGTACCTTCCGGTGTTAACGTCAATTGAGACAAGTGCTTCAGTCTGGTTTATTACAATATAGCCCCCTGATTTAAGCCATACCTTTGAGCGCAATGCCCCTTCAATCTGGCTTTCAATGTCGTATAACTCAAATATCGGCTGTTTTTTTGTGTAAAGTTTTACCCTGTTTATCCACCTGCCGTTGATTTTATCTAAAAACTGAATAGCCTGCTGGTATGCCGTTTCGTTGTCAACAAGCATCAATGTTGTGTCGTCTGTAAAGTAGTCCCTGATTACCTTTTCAAGAAGACCCAACTCTTCGTAAATAAGGCGGGGTGCTCTTGCTGTTTCGGTTTTCTGGATTATCTCTTTCCATATCTTTTGCAAAAGTTCAACATCCTGCTTTAACGCTTCTTCGTCCATTCCCTCTGCCGCAGTCCTGACAATGTAGCCGCCTGTCCCCTTTTTTATTTTTTCCATTATGTTTTTTAATCTTTCTCTTTCGTTTTCGTCTTCAATCTTTCTTGAAACCCCTATGTGGGAAATGGTAGGCATATAAACAAGATACCTTCCCGGAAGGCTTATGTGTGCAGTGATTCTGGGACCTTTTGTCCCTATAGGTTCTTTTGCAATCTGGACAAGAATTTCCTGCCCTTCCCTTAACAGGTCTTCAATGTGAACCTCACTTTGACTTGTTGCTTTTTCTTCTTCCGTTTCCGTTTCTGTTTCTTCTATGTTTTCTTCGTCTATAAACTCTTCAATGTTGAGTATGTTCTCCGATATATCCCCTACATACAGGAAAGCGTCTCTGTCAAGCCCGATGTTTACAAATGCAGACTGCATTCCAGGGAGTACCTTTGTTACTTTCCCTTTGTAGATATTGCCGACAATACCTTTGTTAAACTTTCTTTCAACAAACACTTCCACAAGTTTATTGTTTTCTATTAAGGCAATCCTTGTTTCCTGGTTTGTTGAGTTTACTAAAATTTCTCTTGTCATAATTCTCCGTATTCTAATTTCTGTCTTTTAATTATAGCATTATCAAGGTTTATATTCTCAAATATTAAAGGTGCAATCTCGGTTATCTTTAAACTGCCTTTTTCAGGGGCAAACTCGCTTTCAACAAGAAATGCGTTATCCGATAGTTTGCTTACCCTTTTAACATAATCCTTTATCCTGATTTCTTTGGACCCTCTCTTTGTTTTTTTTGTCATAACTTTGTTTTCCCATTGAGGGTTGATTTTTAATTTATCTTTTGACTCAATTTGATAAAAGAGTTTGCACTTTTTTGATAAAAACTTTCTCTTTTCAAAGGGTATTATTTCCCCCTCTTTAAGCCTTATCCCGTCGGGAAGCCCTTTGTTTATCCTGAATATAGCCTCATTTATGTCCACCTTTTCGGCCATTTCAACCACAAACATCTCGTTTTCCCCCTCTATCCCCAATTCAAGTGCGGGAGAAAAGGTTAAAATAGGTTTTGGGGAAAAGCCTTTTGTAAACGCAATGGGCAATTTGCTAATCCTTAAACCCCTCTGAATAACCCTGATTAAGTCAAGGTGGGATATAAATCTCATTTCCCCCTTTTTGCTGAATGTGAAAAGGTAATGATACCTCTCTTTTTCTTCTGTTTCTCTGTTCTTGTTAACTTCTTTTTCAAGTTCTTCTTTCAGTTTTTTGTAAAACTCAATCCTTTTTTCAAACCTTTCTTTTAAGTATATCCCCCGGCATGTCCCGCAGGCATTGCAGGATTTTACATCTATGCACATTTCGGTGTTTTTGCCCTGTTTTGCAAACTCATACTCTTTTAAAAGAAAGTTTTTTCTAACGCCTATGTCTATAAAATCCCACGGCAGGGGAGTGTCTTCCGGAAGGTTTTTGTAATACCTTTCTAAATTTAAGTTATGTTCCTTTATAGCCTTTTCCCATATTGAAAAGTCAAAGGTGTCGCTCCAGCCGTCAAACCTTGCACCCAGCCTGAATGCCGTTTCTATTACATCGGAAACCCTCACATCCCCCCTTGAGATTATCCCTTCAAGTATTGACATTTCAGGCTGGTGGAATTTATACCTTATCCTTCTTGTCTTTACAAGCGATTTAATATACTCCTGCCTGTTTATTGTTTCGGTTAAATCAATCTGTGCTATCCATTGAAAGGGGGTATGAGGCTTGGGAACAAAGGTTGACGCCGAAAGTACTACATGCCCTCTTTTCGCAAACTCAAGACTTTTTTCGCAAATCCTGACAATGCCCTCTAAATCTTCATACTCTTCAAAGGGAAGCCCTATCATAAAGTAAAACTTTATGTGGTCCCAGCCGTTTTCAAATGCTGTTTTTGCGCTCCAGAAAATGTCTTCCTCTTTCAGGTTTTTGTTTATTATCCTTCTCAACCTTTCGCTCCCCGCTTCAGGGGCAATTGTAAAGCCTGTCTTCCTGCCCTCTTTAATGAATATTGCAAACTCGTCTTTGAATTTATCTGCCCTTATTGAGGGAAGGGATAGGGAAATCCTCTCGTCAGAGTATTTTTTCATAAGTTTTTCTATTAAAACCTCAATTCCCGGGTAGTTTGCGGCACTTAAAGATGTCAGGGACACCTCGTCCTGCCCCGTGTTTTTCAGCAGGCTATCAGCCTGTTTAATCAAATCTTCAGGGTTTCTCTCCCTTTGAGGCCTGTAAATATAGCCTGCCTGACAGAACCTGCACCCTTCGTCGCAGCCCCTTGAAATCTCAAGGGTAACTCTGTCGTAAACAATCTGGACATTTGGCTGGACTGCTTTTTCAGGGAAATCGCTTTCATTAAAGTAGAGGGGATAAGTCCTCTTAACCTTTTTAGGGTATTGAGGTATTGAAAAGAATTCGCTTTCTTTGTATTTTGAAAATTCGGGAACATAGATAAAGTCGTATTCGTAAAGAGTTTCAAGTATTTGATTTCTTTCTTTTCCCGCTTTTTTCATTTCGTCAATCTTGTTTAAGACTTCAATCAAGTGTGTTTCCGCTTCCCCTATGTAGAAAAAGTCAACAAAAGGGGCAATAGGCTCCGGGTTTGAAACGCAGGGGCCCCCCGCCATAATAAGGGGAAAGCCTTTTCTCTCTTTGCTTCTTAAAGGAATGCCAGACAAATCAAGCATATTTAAAAAATTTGTGTATGTTAATTCGTATTGAAAGGTAAAGCCTATTACATCAAACTCATTCATAGGGGTTTTTGTTTCAAGGGATAAAAGAGGGGTTTTCTTTTGCCGTAAAATCTTTTCAAAGTCAATCCATGGAGCAAAAACCCTTTCTGCGTAAAGGTTTTCTTCCCTGTTAATTAAGTCGTAAAGTATGTGAAGCCCTGTATAGGACATACCTATTTCGTATAAATCCGGGAAGGCTATTAACACCCTCAATTTACCTTCTGGGTTTTTTAGGATTGAATTTAACTCTCCCCCGGTGTACTGTCCCGGTTTTTTAACCTTTATCAAATCTGAATAGGAATACATAGTGCTCCTGCAAATATTTTCGGCAAAAGCCGCTTTAAGATTATATGTTAAAACCCCTGAAATGCAAGGAAGGGTTTATTTTCTCTTAAAGGTGAGGTAATCAAGGTAGTCAAGAAAGCAGTTTTCAAACCCCCCGAGGGTGTAGTTTATTCCGTGCTCGGCAAAGAATTTTATAATTTTTCTGTTAAACTGCTTGCCCTTTTCGTCTTTATCCCCGCAGACAAATATCTTTTTATCTTTGAACCTTAAAAGGGAATTGAAATTCCCGAAAGCGCAAATGGAAAAGCACCCTTTCTTTAAAAATGCAAAGCACCCCCTGAAGTCTCCAGTGATGTAAATTTCGTTTTTGATGTCAAATTTCGGGATAAAGGTTTGCTTTTCTTTGTGGTGGGGAAAGACAAACTCATACCTTCCCCCTGAAATATCCCACCCTGCAAGGAAGATAACCTTATTATTTTCAAAAAACGGGATTAAAAGGTTGTTCTTCTGAAATGCAAACTCCCTCTTTTTGTTTAAAAGCCCCGCATTGTCAAGGCTATCAATTCCAAATTTATCCTTTAGTTCTTCTACAAAGATATGAGGCTTTTCAATTGAGCAAAACCCTATTGCGTCTATTAAATCTTTTTCAAAGCCCTTTCTCTCTAAAAATGTCTGGTGTATGAAAGAAATGGAAGAGTTTTCTACTATATAGGTGTAAATTTCAATGTCTTTGTCTGTTACTTTCCCCTCTGTTTCTTTCCCGAATACACTTTCAAGGGTTTCTTTCTCTTCTCTGTTTGAAAGCCAATCGTCTAATATACCCTCGCTTTTATCCTCTTCAATCTCAAACTCTTTTGCCAGAAAACTTATCGCTTCGTCAAAATCCATTCCCTTAACCTTTTTTGTAATCTCTATCTGGTCTCCCGATGCTTTGCAAACAGAGCAGTAGAAGGTGTTTTCTGTTTCTTTAACCATTAAACTCCCGGTTTTGTCCTCGTGGTATGGGCAGTAGTAGCCTAAAACTCCCTCTTTAATTCCTAATTTTTCAAAAACACTTTTTATTGGAACCTGATACTTGATTTTTTCCGCTAACTTCATAATTCCCCCTTGATTTTTTTTAAATTTTATCACAAAAGGTGTTGCAAAAATTTTTTTGGGATATAATAAAATCAAAGAACGCCTTTTTAATCAATTCTTTAACAATTTATTGGCCTCGGAGGTGAATATGGGAGATAAGAATAGTGAATATATCTCCGTTGCAAAGGAATTTCTGGAAAAATTATTAGGCGGTTTTGACAGAAAGCCTTTGTTTGTGCTGTGGAACGGGGAAGAGGTGTTTGGAGACAAAAGGGATACTATTATCAAAATCAATTTCCCCTGGTCTTTAAGAGAGATGTTTATGGACGCTTCCGAGTTGTCCCTTGCGGAAAGTTATATTTACGGAGACATAGACATTGAAGGGGATATCTACGGCATATTCCCTATGGCGGAGTATTTGATTAACAAAAACATAGGGTTGATTGAAAAAGCGGCACTCTTTAACCTTTTAAGAAAATTGCCTAAAAGGGAAACTCCATATGAAAAAATGAGTGCAAAGTTAAAAGGGGAAAAGCACAGCAAGGAGAGGGACGCACAGGCAATCTCCTATCATTACGATGTATCAAACGAGTTTTACAAAATATTTTTAGACAAAAACCTTCAGTACTCCTGTGCATACTTTCAAACAGGAGAAGAGGATATCCACCTTGCACAGGTTCAAAAAATGGATTACATATGCAAAAAACTATATTTAAAAGAGGGTGAAAAACTGCTTGACATAGGGGCAGGCTGGGGCGGATTGATTATTCATGCCGCAAAGAATTACGGTGTTTACGCAAAGGGGATTACCTTAAGCAAAAACCAGTATGAATTTGCAAATGAGTGGATAAAAAGGGAAGGGCTTGAAGACAGGTGCAAGATAGAATTGAAGGATTACAGGGATTTAGACGAAAACGAGAAGTTTGACAGGATAGTAAGCGTCGGAATGTTTGAGCATGTGGGAGAAAAGAATTATCCAATTTACATGAAGCACGCATACAACCTTTTAAAAGAAGGCGGTTTGTTTCTAAATCACGGCATAACCATAAATAAAAAAGACTTCGGCAAGCCAAGGTCTGAATTTATTCAAAAGTATGTTTTCCCTGACGGAGAGTTATTGCCTATATCTTTAATTTCAGAATTTTCTGAAGAAGCAGGGTTTGAAATAAGGGATGTTGAGGAGTTAAGGGAGCATTACGCCAGAACAACGGCACTGTGGGTGAAAAACCTTGAAAAGTTTGCAGATATGGCAATTAAAGAGGCAGGCGTTGAAAGGTACAGGGTGTGGCGTTTATACCTTGCGGCATCTTCCTATCAATTTACAGTAAACAAAATTGGTTTATACCAGACACTGCTTGCAAAACCGAAAGAGGGTAAAGCAGGCTTGCCGTGGACAAGAAAAGGTTGGTATTGCGATTAGGGATTATGAATTTTTTGTGGGGATAAAAAAATGGCGTCCCCAAGGGGATTTGAACCCCTGTCGCCGCCGTGAAAGGGCGGTGTCCTGGGCCGGGCTAGACGATGGGGACGCAAGAAAATGGTGACCCCGGCTGGTCTCGAACCAGCGACCCTCTGCTTAAAAGGCAGATGCTCTACCAGCTGAGCTACGAGGTCAAAAACCGAAAAGCAGCGAATATCGCTGACAGGTTGAGATAATAATATACTTGTTTTAAAATGTCAACAAAAAAATTTATCTTTTATGAGAGGAAATATTTGTAGAGATTGTTAACTTAAAGAATAAATAGATATGTTTCAGTTTGATGTGTATTGGGGAATTTTTGTAAAGCATACTGCTTGAATACATTTTCGTATGTTTTTGTCTTTTTTATTCAGCGGATTTCTTTATCTATTGTTTTTCTTTAATAACTCTTTTACTTCTTTTAAAACAGTTTCAGAATTTATTGCTTTCAAGCATTCAAGGGTTTTGCACTTTTTGTTTCTACAGGGAGAACAGTGCCAATTTGCGTAAACTATTTTAAATGGAGTGAACCTTGCAGGTTCGTTTATAATCGGGTCTGATGGCCCGAATATTGTGATTACCGAGGTGTTTACAAGGCTTGAGATGTGCATAGGGCCTGTGTCCCCCCCTATAAAAACCAATGCCTTTTCAATAAAGGCTGACAATTGCTTCATTGTTGTTAAGGGAAGGACAAAAACCCTGTTTTTTGCAGACTGCACAAGTTTTTCAACAATCCCTTCCTCACCGGGCCCCCAGCCTATTACACAGGGAAGGTTTAGTTTTTCGTAAATCAAATTGCATAGTTTTCCGTAATTTTCAGGCATCCACCTTTTATACCTTCCCTTTGCACTTGTGCCTGGGTAAACAAAGGCATAATTCTTTTCCTTTAACCCGTTTTCTTTAAGCCATTTTGCTGCGAATTCCCTGTTCTCTTCCCCTATAGGAAGTTCTGCTTTTCCCTGCTTTAAATTTTTATCAAAGTGAAGGGGGATAAGGAAGTTTCTATTATAGCGGGAGAGTTTTTTTTCTACCTTTTCAATCTTGTAATTGGTAAAAAGGGTATTTAACTCCTTTGCTATGGGTTTTTGATAGCCTAACCTTAAAGGGATTTTTGCAAAATAGCCGTATAGCCCGCTTTTTAAAATACCGTGAAAGTCTATAAAAAGGTGGTAATTTTCTCTTTTTAACTCCTCGTTTATAAACCTGAAGTAATCCCTTATTTTTGAAAAAAGGCTTAATTTCTTCCACTTCTTTCTCGGCACAATCTTTAATTTGTCAATATACTTTAGCCCTGTAATCATCTCGGCGCACCTGTCTTCAACAAGCCAGTGTATTTCAGCGTTAGGGAAGACTTTTCTCAACGCCGCAACTGAAGGGACTGTCCTTACGACATCCCCTATTGCAGACAGCCTGCAAACGAGTATTTTTTCTATTCTTTTCCCTAAAATTTTTTCCAATTCTTCCACTTTGTTATTCATTAGAGAAAGGTATCCTCCCTGAAATCCCTTACAAGCCCTAATTCATACGCCTTTTTGTAAAGGTCTGTTATAGCCTTTCTCCCTTCTTTGCCTAAATCAAGGGAAAATTTGTTTACATAGAGTTTTATGTGTGAGTTAATGACATTGTCGTCAAGTTCCTGTGCATGCTTTTTTATATAAGGCATTGTTTTTTCAGGGTTGTCAAAGGCATACTCTATGGATTTTTTCAACAAAGCGTCAAATTCCTTCCCTTCTTTCTCAAACTCTCTTTTTACCGCAATTAAGCCAAGAGGGATTGGGGTTCCCGTTTCCTTTTCCCAGAATTCGCCTAAATCAACCAATTTTTTTAATCCCCTTAATCTATATGTAAACCTTGTTTCGTGGATAATAACTCCCGCGTCCACACTGCCTTTCAAAATCTCGTTTTCTATCTCTGAAAATAGAATTTCTTTTTTGTTTTTACATTCGGGGCAGAATACTGAAAAAAGCAGGTTTGCGGTGGTGTTTTTCCCCGGTATTGCCACTCTTTTATTCTTTAAATCCTTTAAGTCAAATTCCTCTTTTGCAATTAAAAGAGGGCCGCAACCCCTTCCAAGGGCAGAGCCGGAGTTTAGAATTTTGAACCTGTCGGCTATTTTAAAGTAAGCAAAAAACGATAGTTTTGTTATATCCGTTTTCCTCTCAAAGGCAAGTTTGTTTAACTCTTCAATGTCTTTTAAAGTTATGTCAAAATCAAAAGACGGCTTGAATTTTCCCGAAGCAATGCCGTAGAACATAAAGGTGTCGTTGGGGCAGGTTGAATAACCAAGTTTTAGTTTTCTCATAGATAACCCTCTCTTCAAACTTCCTTTGGGTTTAAATTTTAGCACGAAGAAAAGGTTTTAAAAAAAGAAAAGGCCTTAAGGCCTCTTAAATGGATTATCTGAATTCAACATTTATCCATACCCTTGTGCCGCTCGGGTAAAGCACTTTTACCCTGTTTCTTTTAACCTTTCGTATCGTGCATCTTTTGCCTTCTATAATGATTACATCCCCCGGCCTTATCCCTCTCGGTACCCTGTAGACCCTTACACCTCCTCTTAGCACATAGGTAACTCTTACTCCCGGCGCTACATAGCGTACCTTTGCACGGGCACGGGGGGGGCGGTGCAGGCAGTTCCTAAACTTGCGGTAAACGCCGCTAAAATCAGGAAAATTGAAAGTTTTTTCATATCATGCCTCCTTAAAAGTTTTTCAACAATATTATCAAGGCAAATAGTATGCCTGATTTTTGTTTTTGACCTTTAAAATCAAGGTTTTGTGATATAATACACATATGAATAAAAAGATAGTTAAAAGCGGAGTGCTTATATCAATTGGCACTTTGTTCTCAAGGCTTTTAGGGTTAATCCGAGAAATTGTTACCGCAAATTACTTCGGGGCAGGTTCAGCATTTGATTCATTTGTGGTTGCCTTTACTATCCCGAACCTTTTTAGAAGAGTGCTTGGGGAAGAGATGTTTGAAAGGGCTTTTATGCCAAGGTTTAAAAGGTTGAAAGAGCAGGGGGAAATAGGTTCGGCAAAAAGGTTTTTTCTAAAAGTTGTCTTTTTTACATTTTTTGCATCAATACTTGCCTGTCTGTTGATTTATCTTTTTGTCCCGCAGCTGATACACTTAATAGCCCCCGGATTGAAGGGGCAGGCTTTAGCATATGCCTTGAATTTCGGCTATAAACTTGTCCCCTTTCTGTTTTTAATTTCCTTTGCAACTCTTTTAGGCGCGTTTTTGCTCTTTAACGGTAAGTCTTTTCTTTACGCTGTTGCCCCTGCGTTTATGAATGTGGGAACGATTTTGTTTCTTGTTCTTTTTTATAAAAAATTGGGGGATATTTCCATAGTTTATGCTTATCTTTTAGGTGCTTTATTGTTTTTCTTGGTGCAGGTACCTTTTGTTATAAAAGCGTATTTTTCAATTAAACCAAAAAAAGGCGAAACGGTGGGGGTTAATGAAAACCGTGAGTTTAAATCTTCACTTTTTGAGGGGTGGAAGATCTTTCTTTTATCAATGGTTAATAAAAGCGTAGAGATTGTTGATAGGCTTGTTGCTTCTCTTGTGGGAAGCGGGGCGATTTCTTCTCTGTGGTACAGTTTTAGGATTATCAACCTTCCTTTTGCTTTCTTTTCTCTTGCGGTTTCAAGGGCGCTTGCACCGGAATTTTCAAGGCTGAAGGGACAGAAAGATAACAAAACATTCTCTCTTTTGATAGGGAGGGGGGTTTTGATAAACCTTGCTATTTTACTTCCCGTTACCGTATTTTTTCTAATTTTTCCTGCCGAGGTGATCGCTATTTTTTATAAAAGGGGGCATTTCGGCACCCATTCCCTTTTATTGACTTCAAAAGCGTTTTTTTACTATTCCCTTGCTCTGCTTCCTATGGGCTTAGTGGCAATTTTAGGGAGGGCCTATTCTTCTTTAGAAAACAATACTTTTCCTTTAATCGCTTCGGTAACCGGCGCCGTATTTAATATTGTTCTTGATTTTCTGCTTTACAGAACCCCGTTGAGACAGGGGGGGATAGCACTGGCTACGGCAATTTCAATGTATATACAGGTGATAATTCTCTTTGTTTTTCTCTCAAGATTTAATATTAGATTAAATAGGGAAGGGTTTAAGGGTTTTTTTACTGTAGTACAACTACTTATTCCTTACGTCGTTGTTCTTTTTATATTAAAATGCTTAATCAGGGATTTGAGCGGATTTTCCTTTTACTTGTTGTTTATAGGGGGAAGCGGGTTATTTTCCCTTCTCTACTTCGGGGGAGTTTTATGGCGGTTGAAAAAACTAATAAAGGCATAAAGGTTTTGTTGACGGGCGGCGGTACGGGTGGACATGTTATCCCCTGCCTTGCGATTTACAATATATTGAAAAAACACTTTGAGGTTGAAGATTGTCTTTACCTCGGCGTGAAGGGAAAGGCTGAAGAGGTAATTGTTCCAAAGCACGGTATAAAACTTGAGTTTATAAAGTCTTCCCCTTTTGCGGGGAAATCCGGATTGGCAAAAGTTAAATCACTGTTTTCCATAGTGTTGGGGGTTTTGCAATCCATAGGAAAAATTGTCAGGCTGAAACCTGATTTAATCGTAGGGGCGGGAGGTTATGTTTCCGCACCTGTTATAGTTGCGGGGTTTTTGTTAAAGCCTTTTCTAAATCACAAAATAGTTTTAGACGAGCAAAACCTTGTGCCCGGGCTTTTAAACAAGGTTGCGTCCCTTTTTGCCGATACCGTTTTTGTTAATTTTAAAGAAAGTTCATACTTTATCTGGAGTAACCGATGTGTTTACACGGGATATCCGGTAAGGAGCCAGTATGCG
>JALWHA010000109.1 GCA_027038695.1 Acidobacteriota bacterium | reverse complement strand
CTCAAAGCATGAGGCAGGAAGAAAGGGTACAATCAAGTTTGTAAACATATCTTATGTTGAAGCGGAAGACGGCTCACTTGTTGTTCTTTCCAGAAAAGGTTATATCGCAATTGTTGACGAAGAAGGAAACGAAAGGGAAAAGTATAACCTTGTAACAGGTGCCAAGGTTTTTGTGAGGGATGGCCAGCCTGTTGAGGAAGGCCAGTTGATAGCGGAATGGGACCCCTTCTCATTTGTTATTGTTGCTGATAAATCAGGTTATGTTGATTTCAAAGATGTTAAAGAAGGGCTTACAATGGTTGAGGATGTTGACGAAACAACCGGTTTCACCAGAATGAAGATTATTGAATGCCCTGATGAAAAAATCCAGCCAATGATTGTGTTAAGGAATGAAGAAAGGGAAGCAATAGCAAAGTATCCGCTGCCTACAGGCTCAATCATTGTTGTTGACGAAGGTCAATTTATACCAGCAGGTACAACTCTTGCAAAAATTGCAAGGGATACAACCAAAACAATGGATATTACAGGCGGTTTGCCCAGGGTTGTAGACTTATTTGAGGGAAGAAAACCGAGAGACTATGCAATTATTTCCGAAATTGACGGTGTTGTCAGGTACGGAAAAATTGTAAGGGGATACAGAAAGATATATGTTGAATCCCCAACAGGAGATAAGAAAGAGTACAACATACCCAAGGGCAAATACATTCACTTTAACGATGGCGACGAAATTATGGCTGGCGAACCGTTGATTGACGGGCCTATCAACCCGCATGACATTCTCCATGTTTTAGGTGCAAAAGAATTGCAGAAATTCCTTATCAATGAAATTCAGGAAGTTTACAGAAACCAGGGTGTTTCAATTAACGACAAGCACATTGAGATTATAATCAGGCAGATGATGAGGTGGATTGAGGTTGTTGACCCGGGAGATTCCGAATTTGTTGTTGGAGACAAGGTTGATAAGTTTAAGTTCCAGCAGGTTAATGACGAACTTCTTGCAGAGGGCAAAAAGCCGGCTAAAGGTAGGCAGTTGTTGTTGGGTATTACAAAAGCGGCTCTTAATACAGACAGTTTTATATCTGCCGCTTCTTTCCAGGAGACAACAAAGGTGCTCACAGATGCCAGCGTTGAGGGAAGGGTTGATTACCTGCACGGCTTGAAAGAGAATGTTATTTTAGGAAAATTAATCCCGGCTGGGACAGGGTTTTACGCTTATCACGATTTTGAGATTGAAGATGACGAAACAATCAAAGAAGTTGAAATTGAAGAAAAAGCGGAGGAGCAGGCTAAAAAAAGCCTTGGAATTGAGTAGAAAGATAAAAAAAGAATTTAAAAAAAAGTTGACTTGTGCGGTTTGGTTTTGTTAGAATGCAATTTGCTTTGTGGAGTTTTGTTTATTAACTGACAGAATAAAAATAAAGGAGTGTGGAATTGCCGACAATTAACCAATTAGTCAGAAAAGGAAGACAAAAAATTAAAACCAAAACAAAGTCTCCTGCATTGACAAGATGCCCTCAGAGAAGAGGGGTTTGTACGAGGGTTTATACCACAACCCCTAAAAAACCTAATTCGGCTATCAGGAAAGTAGCAAGGGTTAGGTTAACAAACGGGTTTGAAGTTACAGCCTACATCCCCGGCATAGGGCATAACTTGCAGGAGCACTCTGTTGTTTTAATCAGAGGCGGTAGGGTTAAGGATTTACCGGGTGTTCGTTACCACATTATTCGTGGTACCCTTGACGCTCAAGGTGTTGAAGGAAGATTAACTTCAAGATCTAAATACGGTGTAAAGAGACCGAAAGCAGCGAAGTGAGGAGTGAGGTATGCCGAGAAGAAAAAGAGGTGAATTAGTCAGGGCCGTAATGCCCGACCCTGTTTACAACAGTGAAGTGGTAACAAGGTTTATTAACAAGTTGATGTACGACGGTAAAAAAAGCGTATCCGCTAAAATATTTTACCGTGCACTTGATTTGATTAAAGAAAAAACGGGGGAAGAACCCCTTAAGGTTTTCAAACAGGCTGTTGAAAATGCAAAACCGCTTGTTGAGACCAAATCAAGAAGGGTAGGAGGGGCAACCTACCAGGTACCGATTGAAGTAAACCCCAGAAGGCAGCTCTCCCTGAGCATGCGTTGGTTAGTTGCCGCTGCAAGGGCAAGAGGAGAAAAAACTATGGTTCAAAGGCTTGCGGCGGAACTTATTGCGGCATCTAAAAACGAAGGTGCAGCAATTAAAAAGAAGGAAGACGTTCATAGAATGGCTGAAGCCAATAAGGCTTTTGCACATTTTCGCTGGTAATTTTTAAGCGAAATCTTTGAAAATTAAAATTTAAAAAGCATTGAATCAAAAGGAGAAAGTTGTGGCGAGGTTAGTACCGCTGGATAAAATTAGAAATATAGGTATTATGGCTCATATTGACGCCGGAAAAACGACGACTACCGAACGCATTTTGTACTATACCGGCGTAAGCCATAAGATAGGGGAAGTGCATGAAGGCACGGCTCAAATGGACTGGATGGTGCAGGAGCAGGAGAGGGGAATTACGATTACTTCTGCTGCAACTACATGTTTCTGGAAAAAATTTAGGATAAACATTATTGATACTCCCGGACACGTTGATTTTACCGCTGAAGTTGAGAGAAGCTTAAGGGTTCTTGACGGCGCTGTTGCGGTGTTTTGCGCGGTCGGCGGTGTTCAGCCTCAATCTGAAACGGTTTGGAGGCAGGCTGATAAGTACAGGGTGCCGAGGATTGCTTTTGTAAACAAAATGGATAGACAGGGTGCCGATTTCTTTGGCTGTATGGAACAGATGGAGGAAAAGTTAAACGCCAGGCCGGTGGCTTTGCAATTGCCCTGGGGTAAAGAGGATACCTTCACCGGGGTTATAGACCTTGTTGAAATGAAGGCTTATAAATATAAGGATGAAACCTTAGGTGCTGAATACGAAATACTTGATATTCCTGAGGAATTAAGAGAAGCAGCTGAAGAATATAGGGCTAAATTGATTGAAGCGGCTGCTGAAACCTGTGACGAGTATATGGAAAAATACCTTGAAGGCGAGGATCTTACTCCAGAAGAGATCAAGGATGGAATAAGAAAGGGAACAATCAATCTTTACTTTACTCCCGTTCTATGCGGTACAGCTTTCAAAAACAAAGGTGTTCAGCCTTTACTTGACGCTATTGTAGACTATATGCCGAGTCCGCTGGATATTCCGCCTATTAAGGGTATAAATCCTGATACTGACGAAGAAGTTGTAAGGGAAACAAAAGATGATGCACCTTTCTGCGCCCTTGCTTTCAAGATAATGACGGATCCTTATGTTGGGCAATTGGTGTTTATCAGGGTTTATTCAGGTCATCTTGAAAGCGGAAGTTATATATACAACGCAAATTCCGGTAAAAAAGAAAGAGTCGGAAGGCTTCTAAAGATGCACGCAAATAAAAGGGAAGAGATTAAAGAAGTTTGGGCTGGAGATATAGCTGCCGTTGTTGGGTTAAAAGGGGTTACAACCGGGGATACTATATGTGATGAGAAAAACCCGGTAATCCTTGAGTCAATGGAGTTTCCTGAGCCGGTTATATCTGTTGCTATTGAGCCGAAAACAAAGGCTGACCAGGAAAAGTTGGGGGCAGCCTTGCAGAAACTTGCAATGGAAGATCCGACATTTAAGGTTCATGTTGATAAAGAAACAGGCCAGACAATTATCTCGGGTATGGGAGAATTGCACCTTGAGATTATTGTTGATAGGCTTATGAGAGAATTTAAAGTTGAGGCAAGTGTTGGACAGCCTCAGGTTGCATACAGGGAGTCAATTAAAAAGGCGATTGATCATGAAGAAAAGTATATCAAGCAAACAGGCGGTAAAGGACAGTACGGTCATGTTAAGATTAAACTTGAGCCTTATGTCGAAGACCACTTTAAGTTTGTTGATAAAATAACAGGCGGTGTTATTCCGAGAGAATACATAAAGCCTATTGAAAAGGGTATTTTAGAGGCTATGGAGACAGGGGTTTTGGCCGGATACGAAGTGACCAATGTAATGGTTACTCTCTATGACGGCTCTTACCATGAAGTTGACTCCTCGGAGATGGCTTTTAAGATCTGTGCATCTTTGGCGTTTAAAAACGCCGCAAGAAAAGCTGACCCGTATCTTCTTGAACCGATTATGGAAGTTGAGGTAACAACACCTGAACAGTATTTAGGTGACGTTATGGGAGATTTAAACTCAAGAAGGGGAAGGGTTGCCAACCTTGAAGCGAAGGGTGGCTTGCAGATTATAAAAGCCTATGTGCCTCTCGCCGAAATGTTCGGATACGCTACCGTATTGAGGTCTTTAAGTCAGGGAAGGGCCTCTTACGTAATGCAGTTTGCAAGGTACGAAGAGGTGCCGAAATCAATTGCTGAAAAAATTATAGGCGAAGCATAAAAAAATAGGAGGTTTTTATGGCAAAGGAAAAATTTGAAAGAACGAAACCACATGTAAACATAGGAACGATCGGCCACGTTGACCATGGCAAAACAACCCTGACGGCAGCCATTACCAACGTGCTTGCT
>JALWHA010000108.1 GCA_027038695.1 Acidobacteriota bacterium | reverse complement strand
CAAAAGAGTCCATCTCTTTCCCCTTCTCGGTTAAAAGAATCAATTTTTTTATATTCCCGCACCTTTTTTCAATTTCACCTTCTTCAAAAGCAACCTGCTTATTTTTCTCTTCCGAAAATTTTGATTTAAAAACAACCTTTTCCGTCTTAACAAACCTTGAAACCTTTTTCAAATATCCCTCTTCAAGGGTTAATAAACACTTATCTTTTGTTTCCCCCGGCCAGATAAATCTAATTTTCATTTCTGTTTATAATCTTTTCCGCATCCGCCCAAAGGCTTTCAAGGTCATAAAAAGATCTTTTCTCGGGGGTAAAAATATGAACTATAACCGAGCCGTAATCAAGGAGAATCCACTCGGCAAGGTCATAACCCTCCATACTGAAAAGCCCTTTTTTCCCCGCTTTGTTCACAATTTCATCGGCAATAGCCTGATTCTGTACCTTTGAATTACCGCTCATAATTATAAAAAAATCCGCAATGGTCGTTAAATCCGTTACCTTTAAAACCTCTATATTCTCAGCCTTTTTGTCCTCTGCTGCACTTACAACGGTATTGATAAATAAATCAACATTTTCCATCAACCTACTCCTTATAAAGTTTTTCCCTGTAAATATATGATATTACATCGGAATGTAATATTCCACCTAAATTTTGCCCTAATCTTATCATTTCCCTGATTTTTGTGGAAGAAACAGGGACAGCGGGGACCTCTATCAAATTCAAGCCTGAGGGGTTTAAATCATCTATACTCTTAACAAAATTAACCTTCTTCCCTGAAGTTTCTTCAACTGACTCTATCTTTTTGTCGTCAATATCAACTCCCGCCCTCGTTGTAAAAAGGATATTAAAGTTTGAGATAATATATTCCCAATTTTTCCACCTATCAATGGAATTTAATGTATCAAGCCCGCCGATAAAAAAGAAATCCTCTCCGTATTTTTCTTTTAAATAATCCAATAATTCAAAGGTATAGGAAACACCTCCCCTTTCCCTTTCCACTTCCGAAACGCAAAGGTTTTTGCTACCTTTTATTGCAAGTTTAATCATTTCAACCCTGCGGTCAAAATCGGCAAGGCTTTTGTTAAACGGGTGTTTAAAAACAGGGGTAAAGCAGATTTTTTCTATTTTAGGTGAACGAAGCAGGAAACAGGCAATCTCAATATGGCCTTTGTGAATAGGATTGAAACTTCCTCCGTAAAAACCGAGCATTTAAACCTCGTCAAGAAAATCGGTTTTAGGGTTTTCAATCTTCTCTTTTTTTAGTACAGGTTTTATACTTTTTACTTCTTCAACAAGTTCACCTAAAGTGCTAACCATGCTCTCTAAACCTTCCCCCGTTACCGCGGAAATTAAAAAGAATGGAATACGGTTTTTATTTGCATAGGATTTAATCTCTTCCAGATCTTCCGGACAGCATAAGGAATCAACCTTGTTCACCGCTATTACAAACCGTTTTTCAAGGATATCCGGGTTAAAGGTTTTAATCTCTTCTCTTATGGCAATAAAATCTTCAAGATAACCTTTTTCAGGGGTTGCCCCGTCAATTAAGTGAAGCAAAACCCTTGTCCTTTCTATATGTTTCAAGAACCTTGTGCCTAAACCCTTTCCTTCAGAAGCACCCTCAATAAGCCCGGGAACATCGGCAATAACAAAAGATTTAAAATTCCCGTATTCAACAATACCAAGATTCGGATGAAGGGTTGTAAACTTGTAGTCCGCAATTTTAGGCTTTGCGTTTGAGATTTTAGATATTAAAGTTGATTTACCCGCATTGGGAAAGCCTACAATGGAAACATCAGCTATCAACTTCAACTCAAGTTTAAGCCTTATCTGTTCAACCTTTTCCCCCTCTTCAAAATATCTCGGAGCCCTGTTTGTAGAAGTGGCAAACCTTGCATTTCCCTTTCCGCCTTTTCCTCCCTTTTGAACGATGAGTTTTTGTCCGTCTTCAAGGATTTCACCTATTATCTCTCCCGTTTCCTCTATCTTAACTATGGTTCCGAGAGGCACTTTTATAACGCAATCTTCTCCGTTTTTTCCGTGCATATTCTTGCCTTTGCCGTGTTCTCCCCTTTTTGCCTTATAATGCTGTCTATACCTCAATTTATTAAAAGTGTTTAAAGAAGCGTCACCTTCAAATACTATATCCCCTCCGTCTCCGCCGTCTCCTCCGTCAGGCCCTCCTTTGGGGATAAACTTCTCCCTTCTGAAACTTAAACAACCGTTCCCGCCGTCGCCGGCTTTTACCCATATCTTTAATTCGTCTTTAAACATAATCACTCTTTCCCATTAAAAAAAGGGGGATACACTCCCCCTTAACTTTATCAAAATTTAATTGTTTTAACCAGATTAATGAACAGTCTCGGTTACCTCTGCGGGAATAATATTAACAAACTTGCCCATTCTTCCCCTATCCTGAAACTTAACGTAACCGTGTGTAAGAGCAAAAAGAGTATCGTCCTTGCCTCTTCCTACACCCTGTCCCGGCTTAATCCTTGTGCCTCTCTGCCTGACAATGATAGAACCGGCTTTAACAAATTGGCCGTCAAACCTTTTAACACCGAGCCTTTTAGACTTACTATCTCTTCCGTTACGGCTGCTTCCCTGTCCTTTCTTATGTGCCATACCTAACTCCTTATTTTAATTACTTTACTATCTTTTCAATCTTTAAAACAGTGATAGGCTGCCTGTGCCCGTTGAGTTTTTTATACTGTTTTCTTCTCTTTTTTTTGAAAACAAGCACCTTTTCATCTTTTTTCTGTTCAACGATCTTTGCCTCAACCTTTGCGTTTTCAAGGTAAGGGGTACCTACTTCAACATCACCCTTCTCCCCGACAAGGAGAACCTTTAAGTCAACCTTTGTTCCTACTTCTCCTTCCAATCTATCAACAAGGAGAGTCTGCCCCTCAACCACTTTGTGCTGTTTTCCCTGAGTTTCGATTACTGCATACATTTGCGTGCTCCTCCCTTTATTTCAAAAGTCAAAGGTAAAAATACCATAGTTTACCCTTTAAGTCAATAAAATATGACGCAAAATATATTTTACGCCTCTAACTTCAATTTTCAACCTCTTCTTTGGTGATTTTATACTCTTTTTTGCAGTATTCGCAAATAACAAGATATGTTCCGTCGTCAAGAAGCAGTTGCTTTTTATCCTCTTCCTTTAAAGCCCTTAAAACCTTTAAAACCTTTTCCCTTGAACAGGTGCACTTAAAAACAATATGCCTCTCCCCTACCTGTTTAAGTTTATAACCCGGGAAAAGTAATAACGCCGCCTGTTTAATATCGTCAACAGTCCCTAAAACGTCGCTGAAAGGAGGCAGTTTCTCAATCTCTTTTTCCATCTTTTCAATATCTTTTTCCTTCGCGTCAGGCATAGGCTGAACAAGAAAGCCCCCGCATCTTTTAATAGTCCCGTCAGGATTAAGGTAATTTGAAATAAAAACCCCGCTGTTTATCTGCTCCGACCTTTTTAAATAATCTGCAAAAAGCATTGCAAGTGAGCCGCCGTTAAACTCAATATTTGAAGTAAAAGGCACCTTTCCCCTCTTCAAAACCCTTGTAATTGTCAGCATTCCCGTCCCTAAAAGCTGATTTAAATCCATAACATAACTCGTATCAAACTCGTCAACCCCAGCCTGAGGGTTAATTGCATAGCCTTTAACATGGCCGTAAGAGTTAACCTCGCACCTTAAACCGCCGACAACCCCGTTAACATCAAGGTATGCCCCTAAAACATCGCCGTCTTTTAAATTGCTTGAAACAAGGCATACCCCTGTAATAAACCTTGACATTGCGTTTGCAACTGGATAACTCATCTTGTGAATCTTTGCAATATGGTTAACCACATCCTTTGTATCAACAAAAACAAACCTGAACTTTCCGTCTTCGCTTAAATAAAAATTCATTATATCCATAAAAGTCTCCGTCAGATTATTGTAATCTTCTCTTTCTCAAACCTATCAGGGATTGGCTTTTCCTCGTCTGGATAGCCCACTGCAAGCAATGCTATAGGCAAATGGTTTTCAGGCAGGGGAAAAATACCTGAAATCAGTTTAATCCTCTCTTCCCTCGGATAAACCGCTATCCAGCATGTGCCAAGGTTGTGCTCTAAAGCCCCTAACATTATGTTTTCACAGGCATTTGCGCAGTTTAAGGCAAGGTATCCCTCCATAGGCTCAATAGACCTATCCCCGCAAACAAGTATTGCCCCGCCTGCGGTTTTAAGCATTCCCCCATAAGGGTGTTTTTTTGCCACCTCGTGTAATTTGTTTCTGTCATTTACTATGTAAAAATGCCAGCTTCTTGTATTCCTTGCAGAAGGCGCATACATACCGTATTTAACAAGTTGCATTAAAATATGCTTTTCAACAGGCTTTTCTTTAAACCTCCTTATGCTTCTCCTCTTAAAAATAGCCTCTATCAACTCCATAACCACCCCCTTTGTGAAATTATAGCACAGGGTAAATCCTGTATAATTTAATAAGAAACAGGAAAAGCATTAACTTAATTAAATTCCCATTTGAAGGAAAGCAATGGTAAGTCCAAAAAGCATTTTAGGGATTATACCTTC
>JALWHA010000107.1 GCA_027038695.1 Acidobacteriota bacterium | reverse complement strand
CAAAATAGCAGGATTATCACCCAGGGGTTTTTGGTTTAAGTATGAAAAAAACAGCAATCCTAATTGACGGCTCATATTTTTTAAAAAGATACAGAGTGTTAAAAAGGTTAAGAAAATTAGACCCTGTAAAAACAGCCGATGATTTATTTAAAAGTTGCCTTCGTTATTTGAATCAAAAAGATGAAAAGTATGATTTATACAGAATTTTTTACTACGATTGTTTACCTTACGATAAAAAACAACACAATCCTGTTTCTGGCAAACTAATTGATTTTTCAAAAACAGAGCAATACAACTTTAAAATTGCTTTTCTTGAGGAATTGAAGAAAAAGAGAAAAGTGGCATTGAGATTGGGAGTATTAAGTGATAACAATAAGTGGATTATAACTCCGTCAAAGACAAAAGAATTGTTAAAAGGAAAAATCAAAATTGAGGACTTGACTGAAAATGATGTTAAATTTGACCTTGTTCAAAAAGGGGTTGATATCAAAATAGGCCTTGATATTGCTTCAATGACTTTAAAAAAGCAGGTTGACCAGATTATTTTAATTTCTGGTGATAGCGATTTTGTTCCTGCTGCAAAATTGGCAAGAAGGGAAGGTATTGATTTTATATTAGACCCCATGTGGAATCCAATAAAACCTCACCTGTTTGAGCATATAGACGGGCTTCTATCAGTTTTTAAGAAACCTGATTTCTAAAATTAGTTTTAAATTGCCGTTTACAACCAAAAATGCTATTCCAGAATAACCTTCTCTAAAACCTTTTTGCCGTTTATAGGTGCGCCTTTTTTAGGGTGAAGAAGGTAAAGGTATTCCCCGTCTGTTTCAATTTTTATGCACCAGCATCAACCATCTTAACAAAATTTGACTTCAACAACCATTTTCACTAAAATGAGTTAAAAATTATTAAGAAATGGACATAAACTGTGTTAATTAACGTCAACTAAAAATAAAAAGGGAAAAACAATGAACTATAACATAGAACAAACTGTCAAATTAATTAATGAATTCGTAGAGACAAAAAAGATTGATGCAAAGGTGGAATACCAACTGAATAAGGATATATTAAACTTATTTCTTGCCGCATACGATAAAATCGGAAACACAGAATATATTCAAGCATTAAAATAACTTGGCGCAGACAAAGCGTTAAAGTTAGATATATTGCCTAATATAGGTCATGGGATATTTGTTAATTCGGTTGCTTTTAGTCCTGACGGGAAATACATTGCTTCAGGTGGTGGTAATGATGTTATCAAACTATGGGATGTTGAGACCGGTACATGTGTCAATACTTTTGAATATGATAAAAATAATTTTAATGGGTCTACGCCTTTTAGTCCTGATGGAAGGTATATGATTTTAGTAACAAAAGATGAGAAAATTGAGTTTTTTGACACTTATTTAGAAGAAAAAATCTTTACTTTTGAAGAAGAGATTAGCGGTTTAAATTCTTTTGCTGTTAACTATGCCACGAGTGCATATATGACTTCAGCAGGTGTAATCGGAACAATCTTAATATGTAAGCCTCAAAAAGCCATAGCGCAATTAATATCTTTTAATGACGGTGAGTGGATACTCATCACCTCAAAAGGCTATTACACCTGCTCAAAAAACGGAGAAAAGCACATAAGCTTTATTATAAACAACAAACCCTATCCCGCCGAAATCTTCCGCCCAATTCTATACAGGGAGAACCTTAACATATTGAATTCTGACCTTGAATAGAAAACAGGATAAATCAAAAATTGGCGGTAACCAATAATTTTTAATCAAAAATCTTGTTTTACAATTGTGATATAATTTCTTTAGAAAACTTTTCTTTTGAGGTAATACATATGAAAAAACTGCCTATCGGGTTAAACAGTTTGAAAAACATAATAAACGACGGCTTTTTGTATGTTGATAAGACAAAGAAGTTGTACGAACTAATTGAACACGGAAGGTATTTTTTTCTCTCTCGTCCAAGGAGGTTCGGGAAGACTCTTACCGTTGATACATTGAAACACATTTTTGAGGGAAATAAGGACTTATTCAAAGGCCTGTACATCTACGACAAATGGAATTGGGATGAGAGGTTTCCCGTAATCAGAATAGACTTCAGCGGAGGGAATTTTTCTACGAAGGAAAAGTTTGAAGAAAGAGCAATTACCATACTTGAGAAGAATCAGAGATTCTTAGGTATAGAGTGTACCAAGAAAGACCCCTCAAATTGTTTTGAAGAATTAATCCTAAAAGCATATGAAAAATACAATAAACCCGTCGTCGTTCTCATAGACGAATACGATAAGCCTATACTTGACAATATTGAAAAACCTGAATTGGCGGAGGAAATAAGGGATTTACTCTCAAACTTTTACGGAGTAATTAAGGGATTGGACGAATACTTAAGGTTTGTGCTTTTAACAGGTGTTACCAAATTCAGCAAGGTTAATTTGTTCAGCAAGCTCAACAACTTATACGACATAACGGTTAATAGAAAATTCTCAGACATTTGCGGATACACCGAAGATGACCTTGATAAGTATTTTAGCGAATACTTAAAAGGAGCGGACAGGGAAAAGGTAAGAAAGTGGTACAACGGCTATTCGTGGCTTGGGGAGAAGGTTTACAATCCGTTTGACATACTTTTGTTCATAAGCAATGAACATCAATTCAGGCCTTATTGGTTTGAAACGGGAAATCCCACATTTCTGATCAAGTTAATGAAAAAGAAAAAGTACTTTATCCCTGAACTTGAAAACATAGAGGCAACAGACAGTTTATTAGGCAGTTTTGATGTTTACACAATGAAGATAGAGGCTTTATTGTGGCAGACAGGATACCTGACAATAAAGGGTGTCAACCATATTGGGGAAATGCAAAGTTATCTATTAGGTTTTCCAAACTTAGAGGTAAAGGTGTCCCTAAACGAAGTTTTGCTTAAATACCTTTCAGACATAGAAGAAAACCTTTATAGTGAAAGCATAAGAAAGGTTTATAATGCCTTTTTCTCAGGAGATATAGAAACCATTATCTCTATACTCAAATCTTTATTTGCCTCAATATCCTACACAAACTTTACAAAGAATGAGATAGACTCCTACGAAGGCTATTACGCAAGCGTGATATACGCCTTCCTTGCCTCATTACCTATAAACTTAATCGGTGAAGATACAACAAACAGGGGAAGGATTGATTTAACTATTCTACTTCCCGATAAGGCGTACATAATTGAGTTTAAGGTAAAAGATGGAAATGAAGAGAAATCCCCCTTTAAGCAGATAAAGGAAAAGAAGTATTATGAGAAGTACTTAAACAAAGTGAAAGAGATTTATCTGATAGGAATAACATTTGACAAAAATGAGAGAAATATTACCGAATACAAGAGTGAGAAAATGAATAGTTAAGAACAAGAGATTGGAAAACAAGGATCGTGGTTTAAGAATTGCTTTTTTACTAAAATTTGAATAATTTTAACTAAAACAATTTACTTACCTGTTTCAATCTTTTAAAATTAAAAAATAAACAATTTTACGGGGTTCAAACTTTGGCTGAGGATAAAAAGCAAGAGAATTATTCAAACGAAGAAGACATAAATTCAGGTATCACGGGAGATACGTTTAACTCGGGAGATTTGCACCAAACATACGGAAGTGAAGACGACCCGTTAAACCTTATAGGCAAGGAAGTTGTAGAAGGACACTATATAATCACAGAGTACATAAAAGAAGGTGGTTTCAGTTATGTTTACAAGGGGGAACACACACTCTTAGAAGAGATATACATCTTTAAAATACTAAAAAGCATCTATCCGCAAAAAGATGCGGACACACGGGAAAAAACAAAAAAACATGCATTAAAAGAGGCAAAAAAGATAAAAAAATTAGACCACAAAAACATAGCAGAATTTAAGGATGTTGTCAGGATTCACGGCCTTTTCTGTCTTTTAGAAGAGTACATAGACGGTAAAACGCTTAACGATTCATTAAACGACAGAGAAATGGAAAAGTGGTACAGGAAAGAAGAAAACGCAATCTTCATATTTAAACAGATACTTGAAGGCCTGTCCTATTGCCACCAAAGGGGAATAATCCACAAAGACCTCACCCTGAACAACATTCTGATAACAAAAGACAAAGAGATAAAAATAATAGACTTCGGCCTGTCAATACAATCAGCAAGCAAAACGATAGAGTTATTGCAATCACAAAGCAACAAGTTAATCACCACAAAATCTTCTCAATTTTCAACCGGCAACCTTCACGCAGGCACTTTCCCTTATCTAAGTCCCGAGCAAATAGATTACATAGAAAGGCTAAATGACGGAAAAGGGGGAAATAATACAGAAAAGACGGACAAGGAAAGCCTGAAAACCCTGTTTAACGAACAGATAGACATATGGTCATTCGGGGTAATAGCATACATATTGGTTACCGGGAGACAACCCTTTGACGGGACAAGCCAAGAACAATTATTTAACCATATAAAACACGATTACCCTATTCCGCCAAAAAACATAAATCCTTTAATATCAGAGCAGATGAACAAATTAATAATGAAATGCCTTGAGAAGGATAAAACAAAAAGGTACAAAAC
>JALWHA010000106.1 GCA_027038695.1 Acidobacteriota bacterium | reverse complement strand
TAAAAAAACTTGTAAAGGAAAAGCAAACCTTAAAAATAAACACAACCTTGAAAAACAGAGACAATAAAATTTTTGAAGCCGAGGTGGTCTTTTCACCTATTACCATTGACGATAACAAAAAGACTGTAGCGATTACAATGATAGCCTTCCCTAAATAAAAATACATTTCCCGAATATTTTGATAAAATTATCCTGATATGAACAGAAAAGAATTCAGCGAAAAGTTTATAAATTTTATCTTTAAACACAACAAGCTTACAGCCGTCTTAATCGCTCTCTTTACTCTTCTAATGCTTTACCTATCTGCAAAGATGGAGTACACCACAAGGATTATAGACCTGCTACCCTCTTCAGACAGAAAAGTGGAAAACTATCTTTATACCATTAATAAAATAGGATTAACGGACAGCATAATTGTAGCAGTATCAAGGAAGAACAAAACAGAAGACCCTGAAAATGTAGAACTCTACTCTGAAATTTTCATTGATAACCTCAAATCAAATCCTATGTATACAAAATATTTCACAGGCATCGATTCAAACATTGAACAAAAGTTAAATATGGTTTTTACTCCATTTTTCCTTAAGCATCTCTGGGTTATCGTCCCTAATTCCGAACTGAATCAATTTGTCAGCATTTTTCAATATCAAAACATGAAAAAAGTTTTAGAAAAAAACAAGATGCTTATTCAAACCGGCAGCGGGATTGAATCCTTTATTCAAAAAGATCCATTAAACCTTCTTTCATTTCTTCAGTCATACTCAAAAGAGATGACGGGAAAGATGAAGATAAGTTTATACGACGGGTACTATTTCTCCAAAGATAAAACCGTGCAGATATTTTTTGTTAAAACAAAAGGGCATGCCGACAATATTGAATACACCACGGGGGCAATGAATTTACTTTTTAAAACAGTTGAGAAAACAAATAAAGACTTTATTGAAGAAACTGATAATCCTAATATAAAAATTGAAGTAAACTTTACGGGACCGCATGCAATAACATTCTACGACAAAGATGTTGCGCAAAAGGACATGTTCTCGTCAATGTGGCTTTCTTTTGTTTTAGTTTTATTGGTTTTTATTTTAGGTTTCAGAAATCCTTTTTCCTTTTTATATGCTGCAATTCCGTTAATTTTAGGAGAGATATGGACATTCGGATTAACTTATTTGATAATTGGCAGAATCAATATTTTAACCTCAATAGTAGGGGCCATACTCGTAGGCCTGGGAATAGACTTTTCAATCCACATATACTCAAGGTTTCTTGAAGAAGAATTGAGCAATAAAAACCTTGTTCAATCCTTAACAACAACGATAGAAGAAACAGGCTTTGCGACAATTGCGGGAGGCTTAACGACCGCAGCGGCTTTTTCTTCTATGTTTTTTTCCAACTTTAAAGGGTTAAGAGAGTTCGGAATAGTTGCTTCTTTAGGCATTGTCTCTACTTTATTCGCCTGTTTCCTTGTAATTCCTTTAACACTGTCTTTCAGGAAAAAGGTGTACAAACCTAAAACCATATCAGGATTTGGCACACACTTTTTTCACAAAATAGTAGACGAAAACCCGAAAACCGTTGTAGTACTGTCTCTATTAATAGTCTGCTTTTTCCTCGTGTTCGCTCTAAGGCTAAAATTTAATACAAGTTTAAGGGATTTAAGAAGTAAAACAAACCCGGCATTGCAAACCCAAACATTCTTAACAAAAAAATTAGGCGGTTCCCTCCGCTCCCTCGTAATTGTTTTAAGGGGGAAAAACCAGAAGGATATTGAAAAACAATTTGCCGTTCTTTCAGATTCTTTAAAAACAAAAAACATCTCCAAAATTGAATCTATATTTTCCTTCCTTCCTACCACTGACGAACAATTAAAAAATATAGAATATCTGAAAAAAAACGAAAAACCGGAAAAGATATCCGAGAATTTCATAAAACTCTTAAAGAAAGAAGGTTTTGCGGTATCCGAGTACAACAAAATCTACATTAACTCTATTGAATCCGGAATTGAAAACTTAAAACCCCTGACTTTTCACCAAATCGTGAATTCAAAAATATATCCGTTGCTAAAGAATTACATAAGGTACTCAAAAGAAAAAAATGAATATGAAGCTATAATAAAAATTTACCCGCGTTTAGGCCTGTGGCATAAGAAGTTCACTTCGGAAATTGTGGCTAACGTTGAAAAAACATTCAAAAAAATGGAAAAAAAGGATGACTTTATCACAGGAATTGACGTAGTAATTAACGAGATCAAAAGATTGGTAAAAGAAAACTTTGTCCTCTCAAGCATAATATCTATACTCCTCGTATTTTTTATTGTCTATCTGCATTTTAAAAACCTATACCACACACTGTTATCCTTTATCCCTCTTGCTTCAGGGGTGATTATAATGTTAGGCTCGCTAAAAATATCGGGAGACAACATATCAATGTACAACTTTATAGCAACCCCAATGATTATCGGTATAGGAATTGACAGCGGAATTCATATACTGACAAGGGTTTTAAATTCCGAAAATTATGATATTGCCGAGGCTATTATTCATACGGGAAAAGCGATTACATTTACCTCTTTAACCACGGTAATAGGGTTCGGATCTCTGTTTATCAGCCACTTTGAGGGGTTTAAAAGCCTCGGATTGTCCACAATCTTCGGGGTTACTGCCTGCTGGCTTGCTTCACTAATATTTTTCCCGGCATTACTAAAACTTATTTTCTTAAAAGAAAGAGAGGGTGAAAGATGATCTGTATCAAAAACATAAAGTCTATTCACTTAACAGGGGTTTGCGGTACGGCAATGGGAAACCTTGCGGTAGGATTAAAGAAACAGGGTTATACTGTGACAGGTTCAGACAGCGGGATTTATCCGCCAATGAGCGATTTCTTAAAAGAAAACGGTATTGAGATAAAAGAATATTCGGAAGAAAACCTGAAGGGTAAAGACCTTGTAATAATTGGAAACGCTATCCCGAGGGGAAATGTTGAAGCCGAATACGCACTAAACAACAAAATTCCCTTTACTTCCCTGCCTGAAGCGTTAAACTCTTTCTTCGTAAAAGATAAAAAACTTATAATGGTAAGCGGTACCCACGGGAAAACAACCACGAGTTCTTTAATAGCATTTATACTTGAATACAATAATTTAAACCCTTCATTTTTAATAGGGGGAATTGTCCCTCAACTTAAAACAGGGTTTAAATACAACAGAAATTCGGAATTCTTCGTGCTTGAAGGGGACGAATACGATACGGCTTTTTTTGATAAAACAAGCAAATTTCTGAAGTTTATCCCTGATTATTTAGTAGTCAACTATATTGAGTTTGACCACGGGGATATCTTTGACAGTTTAAAAGAGATAAAAAAAACCTTTGCCTTCCTTTTAAGAAAAACCCCTGAAAAATCAATCGTTTTCTTTAACGGAGACCACAGAACAACCCTGTCGCTAAAAGAATTTTCCCGTTCTATAAACAAGACATTCGGATTTAAGAAAGAATGCGACTATTCAATAGAATACTCAGGGGTCAAAGAAGGGAAATCAGTCTTCAAAATTAAAACAAAGGGGAAAACCTATACCTTTTCTTCATTCCTTCACGGCAAACACAACGGAAGAAACATAGGAGCGGCATTCGGGGTATGCCTATCTTTAGGGCTTAAGCCTGAACAAATAATTAAAGGTATAGAAAACTTCACAGGGGTAAAAAGAAGATTTGAGCCTTACTATGAAAACAAAGAAAAAGGAATTAAAATAATTCAGGATTTCGCACACCACCCTACCGCTTTTAAATACACACTTGAAACGGCAAGACAATTATTTCCCGGAAAACAAATAATAGCCTTTATAGAACCGGGAACAAACACAATGAGAAGCGGTAAATTCAACAAAAAACTCAAACCTTTATCAGGATTAGCCGATTTACTTATTTTTTTGCCTATACCCTCCAAGAAAAAACATTCTATACAAGACAATTTTATCCCTCCCGAAGGGAAAAATATCGTTAATCTGGATAACAAGATAAATTTGATAGAATTGTTAAAAAACAGGGACTTCACCGACAGTGTTTTTCTCTTTATGTCAAATGCCGCTCCCTGGGGTTACTTAAAATTAATTAAAGAGTTTTTTGAGGGGAAATAAATGCCTGAATTCAGTTATATTTTAAAACAATATTTTGTAGCGTCTCACATACATAACGGCGAAGATATTCACGGGCATAATTTCTTATGCATAGGAGAATTTGAACTTAAGAATACGGAAGAAATCAAAAAAGAATTTAAAAATGCTTTAAAAACAATCAATTACAAAATCTTAAACGAAATTGATTTTTTCACAACAAAGACACCTTCTACCGAAAACATTGCTCTTTATATTTTTAAAATATTAAAAAATAAATTCAAAGTAAAAAAGATAGAGGTTTACGAAACGGTGAATTTTAGCGGAGGAGTTAAACAATGAGTCTTTTATTCGTATACTTTTTAATAATATCCGGGATAATGACAATAGCAGGGTACAAACTTACCGTCTCCGGGGACAATATCGGGGAAGAAACAGGATTCGGCTCAAACCTCGTAGGGTTAATATTACTCGCGTCTATAACCTCTCTTCCGGAATTGGTAACCGCACTTTCCGCGGCAAAGATCAAAAATGCAAACCTTGTTTTCGGAAATATGATAGGTTCCGATATATTCAATATGCTTATAATTGCTTTTGTGGTTTTGTTAGGTTCAAGAAAAAACTATGAAGCAAAAAGCGAAAATGTGTTCAATGCCGCAATGGGGATTTTCATAGTCGCTTTAACGGGCATCCTTCTGCTTCTTAAATCAAGGTTTGCCGGTATTGTTCTATTATTTTCGTATATTTTTATTATTTACTTCTCTTTTAAATTTGAACACAAAAATAATGAACAAGAAGAAAAACCCGGTTTAAAACTATCCAAACTATGGAAAGAATACCTGTTATTTGCTTTTTTATCCGTAATAATCATAATTTCAGGCCGTTACCTGACAATAGTATGCGATAAAATGGCGGTAACCCCTTTTTCAATGAACGGAAAAACCTTTGTTTTAGGGTCAACATTCGTAGGGCAACTATTCCTTGCGATAACCACTTCTCTTCCAGAATTGATAGTTTCATTAAGTGCGGTCAAGATAGGAAAAATTGATATGGCATACGCAAATGTTTTCGGAAGCAACATTTTTAACATATGTATCCTGGGAATTGCATCGTTTTTTTATCCAGGAAATATGTTTGCCAATGCGTCTTCAAGCGTTTTCTTTTCAATATTTGTCTTCTTCATACTTGTTTCAATAATCATAGGGTCGTTAAAGTATAAAATCCAATCAAAATTCAGGTTAGACGCACTTTTATTGCTTATTTTTTACCTTTTAAACCTGTTTTATATCTTCAGCAGATAATTCATTAAAACGAAACTATTGTCGCTGCGTCATTAGAATCAGATTCAATCTTTTTCACAAAGGGAAGTTTCGCAAGATAACTCCGAATTCCGCTCTTCAACCTGCCGGTTCCATGGCCGTGGACAATCCTTACCTTTTCAAACCCCTCTAATAAAGCTCTGTCAAGTTCCATTTCTATAATGTCAATTGCTTCGTCCACCCTTTTGCCGATCAAATTCAATTCAAGAGGAAACATCCGCTCTTTAGAACCTGTTCTAACCTTAACTTCTCCCGATTTCTTAACATCTCTCTGGATTAATTCTACATCTCCTCTACTAAACCAAAATTTCTTTCCCTCTGACACGATTAGAACCTTATTTCCGCTTATCTCCTCAACAATGCCTTTAATCCCTAAAAACGAATGCTTTACCATATCTCCATTGTTTATATCAGTTTTCTTCTTTTTTTTGTTTTCTGCTTTTATTTTTTTCTCAAAGTTATTTAAAAACTTCTCCGCCGCTTTATCCTCAAAACTATCAGCCTTTTTTCTCAACTCACCCTTAATCCCGTGCAAGAGTTTTTCTTTCTCTTTTCTATACTCGGAGATAAAATTTTCAAAATCCCTTTTTATTCCCTTTTCCAGTTCAAACTTTAATTTATCAAGCTTCTTTTCTTTCTCTGTCAACTTTTTTTCTTTATCTTCAACCAATTTGCTTCTCTCTTCCGTTTCCCGCAATAATTTTTCATAACTTCTAACCTTTTCCGACAATACCGAAATAAGGTCTGAAAAATCCCTGTTTGCCTTACCGGAATACTTTTCGGCAATTTCCAGAAAATCTTCAGGAAGGCCTAACTTTTTTGCAATGTCAACGGCATGGCTTAAACCGGGTACATCGTAGATCAATTTATATGTAGGGGTTAAGGTCTCTATGTCAAAATCAACACTTGCAAGCCTCACTTCCGAATGTTCAAAAGAAAGGGCTGAAACATCCTGATGGTGAGTCGTAACAACAGCATGGGATTTTCTCTTTATAAGACCTAAAACCACCGCCTTTGCAATTGCCGCACCGTCTGTAGGCTCGGTTCCCGTGCCTAATTCGTCTATCAAAACAAGGGACGATGAATTCGCCCGACTTAAAATAAGTTTTATCCTTGTCAAATGGGAAGAAAATGTTGAAAGGGACTGCGCAATGTCCTGCCTATCACCTATATCGGTTAAAATTTCGGCAAAAGGAGAGAAAAAACTACCATCCTCAACAGGCACCGGAATAATACATTGAGACATTAAAATGAGCAATCCCGTCATTTTTAGAAAAACCGTTTTACCTCCGGTATTTGAACCTGAGACAACTAAAATCCTCTTTTCAGGCGTTAAAACAACATCGTTTTTTACAACTTTCTGCCCGGAAAAAAGTAAAATAGGATGGGAAGAATTCCTAAAAAACACCCCTCCTTCTCTTTTCACCACAGGTATAGTTAATCCGTACTCTTTCATAAACCTATACCTTGCGTTAAGGCTGTCAAAAAACTCAATTACTTTATCGGCAACCAAAAAGGTATCCCTATGTTCCAAAATTAGCCCGGTAAAATTCCGTAAAATCCTGCCTTTTTCTTCTTCAATCTTGCCTCTTAACTCAATTAAACCGTTATTTAATTCAACCACTTCAATAGGCTCAACATAGGCTGTTGCCCCGCTTGAAGAAAAATCATGGACAAGGCACTCCAGCCTTCCCTTAAAGTTTCTGTTTATAGGAATCACAAACCGGTCATTTCTTGTGGTTATAATAGATTCAAACAGAAAATCTTTATGTTTATCTAAAATTCTATTCAACCTCTGTTTTACTGTTTTTTCTACTTTTCTTAAGGATTTATAAAGGGAAGATAACTCAGGGGTTGCGTTTTCTTTAAAACTCCCGTCCTGTTCAAAAGTCTTCTTCACTGTATTCTTAAACTCGGTTAAAAGAACAAAATTTTCAAAATATTCCTTAAATTCTTCAAACTGATAAAAACGCTTGTAAAGGGATTCCCCTATTAAATAATTTTTATAAAGGAAAATGATTTCTTCAGCGGATAAAACAAATTGGGGAGAAAAAAAATCCGGGAGGGGAATAATTTTCCCGCCTCCCAGATTAACTGCCTTACCGGATTCTATTACCGAAGAAAAAAGAAGAAACTTTTTTTGTTCCCTCTCTATCTCTTCAGCATCGGTATAAAATTTCAAAGAATCAAAAAACCTCAAGCCCTGCTCGGTAAAACAGTGCTTTCTCACCTGCTCTAAAGCAGATTCAAACTCAAGTTCTTCAAGAACAAAATCAATCACCATTTAGGCGTCTTTCAAGCCTTAATTTCTTCAACATCTTTTTACGAGCAGCGAGAATCTTTTTCTTCTTTCTTTCACTCGGCTTTTCGTAATGCTGCCTCTTCTTGATTTCAGAAAGAATTCCGACTTTTTCGCATTTTCTTTTAAACCTTTTCATTGCGTTTTCAAAGTTCTCGCCGTCTCTTACCTCAACTGTAATCATTAACCTCTCACCCCATTTCTTTTTATATTTAAACAAAAAAAATGCACACTGACTTTTTAATTATATACCCAAATAATTGAATTTTCAAGTTTAAAATTTAAAATTTTCCAAACATATTATATCAAAGTATACAAGAAATAACTAACTCTTTTTTCGCCGTTAAGAACACCTAAATTTCTTGACTTTTTTTTAAATTAAGCGATAGAATTGAACGGAGAGATTTTTCTAATTTAATAAAAAACAAGGTTATTTGAAAATCTAAAGTGCGACAAAAGGTTCAGGCTAAATTTGAAAATTTGTTGATATAGAAAGAGGAGGAGACATGTTAGAAATCAGAGGCCATGCTCGCGGCGGACAGGGAATGGTTACCGCCTTTGAGATTCTCGCAAAAATTTTCGGACAGATGGAAGGGTACTATGTTCAGGCCTTTCCCGCATTCGGAGTGGAAAGGACAGGCGCTCCGATACAGGCTTTTTTAAGGGTTTCCAAAACCCCCATACTGAACAGAAGTAAGATCTATAACCCGGATTTAATTATTGTTTTTGATGAAACGCTATTAGACCAGGTTCCAATCTTTGACGGATTGGAGAAAAACGGTGCCGCTCTTTTAAACACCGAAAAACCAATAGACAAATTTAAAAACTTTACCGAAAACATATTTACCGTTCCGGCAACGAGGATATCCCTTGAAAAAGGCCTCGGAAGCAAAGCACTTCCAATCGTTAACTCGGCTATGATAGGAGCCATATTAAAGGTAATGGGAGAACCCCTTGATATTGCGAAAGACATCATTGCGGCAAACGTTCCCACCAAACCGGAGGCAAACGTTGAAGCGGCAGAAGTAGCACACAACAGCGTGAACGGATTGACCGATACTTACACCTATATAATAGACTCATTTAACTCAGATAAACCGAAACAGACACAGTTAAGTTATGAAGAAAGAAGAGCACTTGAGAAAAAGGAAAAGAAAGAACTGCCTAAGTACCCTGAATGGTACGGCCCGATGTCAAAGAACAAAACGGGAAACTGGAGGGTATTGACCCCTGAATATCACACAAACGCTGCACCCTGCTCCCTTAACTGCCCTGCAGGGACCGCGGTCAGGGAGTTTGTAAAATTAGCAGGAGAGAAAGGTTTTGAAGAGGGGTTTAAACTTATACTTGAGCACAACCCTTTTCCCGCAATATGCGGAAGGGTTTGTCCTCATTACTGTGAACAGAACTGCAATAGAAAAGACTACGACGAAAGTCTAAACATAGGTTCAATTGAAAGGTTTTTAGGAGACAAAAACAAGGATTACTCCCCTACCCCGGTTGAAATTACCAAAAAAGAAAAGATTGCTGTAATCGGAGGAGGCCCGGCAGGTTTAACAGCCGCATTAAGGTTAAGAAATATGGGGTACGGCGTAACCGTTTTTGAAGCATTGCCCAAAGCAGGCGGTATGATGAGGGCAGGTATTCCAAAATTCAGGTTGCCTGACGATGTGCTTGACAGGGAAATTAAAAGGATAAAAGATAGCGGAGTTGAAATAATTACAAACAAAAAGGCTACCGTAAAAGAACTTGAAAATGATTTTGACGCGGTAATAGTTGCCGTCGGTTCCCACAAAGGCTACACAATGGGAATGAAAAACGAAGAATTGGCATTAGACGGCATAGACTTTTTAAGGGAATTCAAACTTAACAACCAAACTTCAGGTATTAAAAAGGGAGACAAGGTTGCAATTATAGGCGGAGGAAATACCGCAATTGACGTATCAAGAACTGCATTAAGGTTAGGGGCGGAACCTACCGTATTCTACAGAAGAACCAGAAACGAAATGCCCGCAATCCACATTGAAGTGGAAGAGGCAATTGAGGAAGGGGTAAACTTTGAATTCCTCACCGCACCTATTGAACTTAATAAAATCAACGACAACGAAATTGAAGTGAAAATAATTAAAATGAAATTAGGCGAACCTGACGAATCGGGAAGAAGAAGGCCGATTCCTATTAACGGCTCAGAATATACCGTAGTTGTCAACCACATCATTAAAGCCATAGGGCAGGAATACGACGAACACGTTTTCGGAGACAGAATAAAAACCAAACAGGGAAAAGTTGACTATAACTCCAAAATCCCCGTTTTCTGTGCAGGGGATATGGCCTGGGGAGGAACCGTTGTTGAAGCAATAGGAAGCGGAAACCTTGTTGCAAAAGAAGTTGACGCAACGCTACAAAATACATTCTACGATAAAGAAAACGAAGTGCTCCATAGGGCAGTTACCCCCAAAGACATTAAATTTGACTACTATCCTGCTATACCGAGAATTAAAAACAAAACCCACTTTGACGAAAACCTTTATATGAACTTTGACGAGGTAGTAGAAGGATTAAGCGAAGAAGAGATTGTTAATGAAAGCGGCAGGTGCTTGCACTGCGGCGACTGCTTTGAATGCGGAAACTGCTTTAACTTCTGTCCCGATGCCGCAATATATCTGGACGAAACTGGCAGGCTTAATATTAACTATGACTATTGCAAAGGGTGCGGGATATGCTTCAACGAATGTCCGTGCTCGGCAATTGACTTTACATTAGGTGAGGTGGAACATGACTGATGTTAAAAATATTCAAAATACTGTTAAGTTTAAAAGGCACAAGCCTAAAATCTTAAAGGGTAACTTTGCGGCTGCAGAGGCAGCAAAACTCGCAAAGGCAGGATTTATACCGGCATACCCGATCACCCCTCAGACAACTATTGTAGAAGAACTATCAAGAAAGGTGGCAACCGGGGAAATGGACGCAACCTACATTAACATGGACAGCGAACACTCGGTATTTGCAGCTGCAATGGGGGCGGCAATGGCTGGAGAAAGGGTGTTTACGGCAACAAGCGGACAGGGTTTATTCTATGCCCATGAGGTTTTACACGCAATATCCCATTTCAGGCTTCCTATGGTTGTTTGCAATGTGGGAAGGCCTTCAATACCGTGGAACATCTGGGCGGACCAGAGTGATTCCCTTGCACAAAGGGATACAGGCTGGGTTCAAATATACACTGAAACATCTCAAGAGGTTCTTGACACAATCATTCAAAGTTACATTATTACCGAAGAACTTGATATTCCGGTCATGGTTGTACTTGATGCCTTTTATTTAAGCCATACAAGTGAAAACGTCTGGGTACCAGACCAGGAATTAGTTGACGAATTCCTTCCTCCGAAGAAAAAGAAAGGGGTTGAAATTGACGGATACCACCCGAAAGCAATAGGAGGGCTTGTTCCTCCAGACGACTACGAGACATTTGAATACGCATGGTGGAAAGACGCATTAAAAGTGGAAGACATGGTAAACGAGGTAGGTAACAAATTTGGGGAGAAATTCGGTAGAAGTTACGGCGCACTTGAAACAGTCAATATAACAAAAGACACCAAAATTGTTTTTGTTACCACCTCAACAATTACAACTACGGTAAGAGGAATATTGGACAACCACCCTGAAGTAGGCATTTTGAAAATAAGGCTTATAAAACCTTTCCCGAAAAAAACAGTGTTGGAAGCATTAAAAGTTCTGCCTGACAATGCAATAATTGCACCTATTGAGAGAAACTTTTTAGGAGGAAAAGAAGGCGCATTGATGCAGGAAATGAAAAGGGCGCTTTACGGGGAAAGGCAATTTAAAATGTACGATATCTACGCCGGAATGGGTGGCAAAGATGTTTCCCCAACAACAATAGAAAAAATGATTAAAAAATTAAACGATAATCCGGAAGAAGTCATCTGGATTGACTTTGAGTAAGGGAGGAAGGGATGGAACTAACATATAAATTTTTAATAGGAGAAGAAAAGGTTTACCCCGGTGCTTTAAGCTGCCGCGGGTGCGGCTGGTCTTTACTTGTAAGGCATATTGCAAGCATATTAGGAGAAAACACCGTTTATGTAGTCCCTGCATCCTGTTACTCAATTATCTCCGGGCCTTACGGATACAACCACGCAAAAGGAAGTACCGTTCACACTGTTTTTGCGGCAGCACCTGCAACCGCAACAGGAGTCAGGGCGGCTTTAGACAGGCAGGGAAATACTGATGCTCACGTCGTTGTTCTTGCAGGAGACGGAGGGACATTTGATATAGGGTTGCAATCATTATCAGGCGCGGCCTCAAGGGGGGAAAATATAATCTATGTATGCAATAACAACGGTGCATATATGAACACCGGAATTCAAACAAGTACGGCGACACCGTACGGTGCGGTAACCACAACAAACCCGAACCCGAACTATAAGAAAACATGGCCTAAAGACTTAATGGGAGTGGTTACTTCTCATAACATACCCTATGCTGCTACAATTTCGCTTGCATATATGCAAGACTTTAGAAGAAAGGTTGAAAAGGCAAAAAATACGGAAGGTTTCAGGTTCCTTATGATTGACGGACCCTGCCCTCCCGGACACAAGACAGACCCGTCTCAATCAATATCAATAGCAAGGCTTGCCGTTGAAACCAAGCTCTTCCCTCTGTTTGAAGTTGAACACCACAGGGTTAAAATCAATTACTACCCGAAAAAAGACATACCTGCCGCAGAGTGCTTGAAATTGCAGGGAAGGTTCAGGCATCTGTTTAAAGAAGGAGCGGAAGAGGCATTGAAAGAGATACAGGCTCAGGTTGATTCAAACTGGCAAAGGCTTTTAAAATTGGAAGAGATAAGTTATCAATTTTAAAGAAAAAAAAGATAAAAACTGAAGCCCGGAAAATTCCGGGCTTTTTTATTAAAATTTTTCAGAGGGATTGTTTAGTCTCCCTTCAAGTTCTTCTTGATAGTCGGCTAAACTTTTTTCAATACTTTCCCCTTTCTTTTCTATAAGTTTGTGATAACAAATAGTACCCCTAATCCCGTTAAGAAATAAAAAGAACATTGCAAATATCCACAAAACCCTCAGGCTATGGCCATTACGAAATGTAACTATCACTTCAATAAGGTAAAGCAAAAAGCCTGAAAATGCAGCAACCCTGCTCATTTTAAAAATCCCAAAAGCAATAATAAAATACAATGAAACGTCAATTAAACTATAGTATTTTTTGAAATATAAAGCATACATAGCCATTGGTACACCAACAAGAAGAGAAGCCCAGATCCCCTGCCTTGCCACCTTTTTTGCGCTTTTCTCATCTACAATCCCTGTCCAAAAAAGGCTTTTTGAGCTCATATACTCCTCCCTCAAAACCTATCAACATTATAAAATTTGTATATAAATATGATACTTTCCAGCAAAAAATAAGTCAACAAATAGAAAATTAAAATTAATTTTTAAAGGGGATTTTTGAAGCACCTTGAATGGTGCCCGGGGCCGGACTCGAACCGGCACGGAGCCACAAGGTCCGCAGGATTTTAAGTCCTGTGTGTCTGCCAATTCCACCACCCGGGCACGATAAAAATATTATCAATTAACCTATCCAAAGTCAACAATTTTATTAGTTTTAATCAACCACGAAAACACACTTTTTATCAATTAAAAGCAGAATTAAATATTTCATCTAAAATGTTGATTTTGTATTGTTTAAAGAATACTAATCTAATAGAATATATTTATAAAATTTAGTAGGAGATAAGTATGAATGAAGAAAAAAAAGAATTCAGTCTGGAAGAATTAGGCGAATACGTTACCGATACCGCTTACGGCATACTTCAAAACCTGTTTAAAAACAAAGAGGAAATCAAGCAGAATTTTGAAACAGATGACCCTGATTGGGAACAGGCATTAGACAGGTTTGTTGAATTCTTTAAAAAAGACGAAAAAGCGGCATTAACTGGTATCATTATCTCTTCCCTTGTTACAAGCGATTTGTTTGTTGAAATACTTTCAGAAAACGCTGATGATGAGCATGAGCACAATCACGGGGAAATAGACTAATCAACCCTTGAGGGAGGAAACTTGCCTCAATCCCTTTTAGTTGGAATAACAATAGGGATAACTGCAATTGCCTTTATCCTTGAAAAAAAGACAAAGTGGGGAAAACAAATATCAGGCGTTGTAATTGGCATGTTTTCCATGATTTTGCTCTCCAACCTGCACATTGTGCCTGAAAAAAGCGCTGTTTACGATTTTGTTTACTCCTGGATTGTTCCAATTGCAATCCCAATGTTTCTCTTCAAAGCGGATTTAGTCTCTATATTCAAAGAAACGGGAAAGGTTTTAATAGCCTTTATTTTAGGGGGAATAGGGACAATTATAGGTGCAATTACAATGTTTTTCATACTTGGGGGAACAAAAGAGTTATTAAAGCCGTTGGGATTGTTTACGGCAACCTATGTAGGCGGCACAATAAATTTTGTTGCTATCTCAGAACTTTTAAAGATTGAGGGAGACACCCTTGCTGCTGCCGTTGCCGCCGATAATGTTGTAATGGCTTTCTTGATTATCGGCTTATTCTTTATAGCGGGAAGCAAATTTTTCAAAAGGTTTTTCAAATTTGAAGACAGCGATTACCTTGAAGAGATTGAGATAGAAGACAACGGCGCAATCTATCCCCTTGACATTGTCTATACTGTATCAATAGCCACAGTAATAGCAACCTTCTCAATGTTTCTCTCAACTTTTT
>JALWHA010000105.1 GCA_027038695.1 Acidobacteriota bacterium | reverse complement strand
ATGCCCTTGAAGGAAACGGCATAGTATCCACCTATGAATTCAACCCGAGGGAAGGAAAATTTTACGCATCAGGACACAGAAAAGGCAAGTACGAGCACCCTGAACACTTTTACTCGGAAGACATAAACACCCTTATCTGCCCCTATTGCAATAAGCCTTTTACAAAAGGAGTTAAGCACAGAATTGAGGAATTAAGCGAAAATCAAAAATTAAATATCCCTATAAAAAAGGAAAGAAAATTCAAAAGGATAATCCCCCTGATTGAAGTAATAGCATACGGCTTGAATGTAAAAACCCTATCTTCAAAAAAGGTGGTAAATGTATACCATAAAATTATTGGTGCCATAGGAAACGAAGTTTCTTTATGGCTTAAACCTACTGAATTTGTTGAGAAAGAATTATCAAAAATTTTAGATGACTCAGTTTTAACTGCAATTCTTGCCGTCCACAATGAAAAATTCACCTTTGACCCGCCGGGGTTTGACGGTGAATACGGAAAACTTAAGATATTTGAAAATTAATTTCGTAAAATTACGAAAAACTTTCTTTATAATAAAATGTAAAAATTATTCTTTACTTACAATAAAAAAACAGTTAGGTTGCTTTTTAAGAGAAAATTTTTGACGGAAATGAAAAAATGGTGGGGTATGAGGGATTCGAACCCCCGACCCACTGATTAAGAGTCAGTTGCTCTACCACCTGAGCTAATACCCCACCAAAAAGCGGTCAAGCCGTGTAATAATTTACAACGGCTCGGCCTAAAAGTCAAGTATTATCTTTTCATTTTTAAATGCATTTCACATGCAAGTTCAACATAGTCAAGTGTAAAGTCTTCCATTTTGTGAAATTCAAGGTACCTGTATATCTCATCCTTGTTTGGCACAACCTTCTTTTCAAGGTACTCAAAGTATTCTTCAGGTTTCGGCAACCTTCCTAATAATCCTGTTACCGCCGCTAATTCTGCCGAACCTAAATAAACCCTTGCTCCGTCTCCCATCCTGTTGTCAAAGTTTCTTGTTGATGTTGAGAATACTGTTGATTTCGGTGCAACCCTTGCCTGATTGCCCATACAGAGCGAGCAACCGGGGATCTCTGTTCTTGCTCCTACCGCAGAGAAGATTGAATAGTAACCTTCTTTCATTAACTGCGCTTTGTCCATCTTTGATGGAGGAGCAAGCCATACCCTTGTGTGGGTGATGTAAGGCTCTCCCTTGAATATATGTCCCGCAGCCCTATAATGGCCTATATTTGTCATACAGGAGCCTATAAACACCTCGTGAACCTTATCTCCAGCAACATCAGAGAGGAGTTTTACATCGTCAGGGTCATTCGGGCAGGCAACGATAGGTTCTGTTATGTCTGCAAGATCAATCTCAATAACAGCGGCGTATTCTGCGTTTTCGTCCCTTTCAAGAAGCACAGGATTTTCAAGCCATTTTTCAGCCTCTTCAATCCTTCTCCTCAATGTATCCGCATCCTGATAACCTGCCTCAATCATCTTTTTCATTAATGCAATGTTTGATTTAAGGTAATTTTTAACACTTTCTTCGGATAGTTTTATTGTTGCAGCAGCTGCACTTCTCTCAGCGGAAGCGTCCGTCAGTTCAAATGCCTGCTCTACAGTTAAATTGGGTAAACCTTCCATTTCAAGTATTCTGCCGTTAAATATATTCTTTTTATTTTTCTTTTCAACGGTTAACAACCCCTGTTTTATTGCATAGTAAGGAATCGCATTTACGACATCCCTTAAGGTGATTCCCGGGTTTAATTCCCCTTTGAATTTAACCAAAACAGATTCTGGCATATCAAGCGGCATAAAACCTAAGGCGCCTGCAAAAGCAACAAGGCCGGAACCTGCAGGGAATGAAATACCCATAGGGAACCTTGTATGGGAGTCTCCGCCTGTACCGACAGTATCAGGCAAACCTAACCTGTTTACCCATGTGTGGATTACGCCGTCTCCCGGCATCAAACAAACACCCTTTCTCTCTATTGTAAATTCAGGTAAAGTTTGGTGCATATGAACATCTGCAGGCTTCGGATAAGCAGCTGTGTGACAGAAAGACTGCATATATAAACCGCATTGAAATTCAAGGCAGGCCAACTCTTTCAATTCGTCTGCTGTCATTAAGCCTGTAGTATCCTGAGAACCTACCGTGGTCATCTTCGGCTGATAGTAACCGCCGGGCAATGCACCTTCAATTCCGCAGGCTTTACCTACAATCTTCTGTGCGAGGGAATAACCCTGCCCTTCTTTCGGTTTCGGGTTGTCAATCTTGATAAAGAGTTCAGATTCGCCTAAACCTGAAAACTCCCTTGCCTTTTCGGTCAAGTCTTTTCCTATAATAAGGGACAACCTTCCGCCTGCCCTGAATTCGTCTGTAATCGTTTTCGGCTTTAACTCAAATGTTGTGAGCACCTTACCGTCTTCACTTCTTATTTCGCCCTTTTTTGTATCAATGACTACAACATCCCCAGTTTTTAGATTTGAAACATCACACATAATAGGCAAACCGCCTGAATCTTCCCAGGTATTGAAAAAGATAGGAGCAATCAGGCTGCCGATTACAATACCTGCCCTTCTCTTGTTAGGAACGTAAGGGATATCGTCCCCTATCCACCACATCAAAGAGTTTGTGGCTGATTTTCTTGAAGAGCCTGTACCCACAACATCGCCGACAAAGGCAACCTTGTATCCCTCTGCCCTGAATTTCTTTATAGTTTCAATTCCTTCGGGAAACCTTGTTTCACCCATTGAAAGTGCATGTAACGGGATATCGGGCCTGCTCCACGCATGTTTTGCGGGAGAAAAATCATCCGTATTAATCTCACCGTCAACCTTGTATATCTTCACCTTAATCTCTTTGGGTAAGGCGTCTTTTGTGGTGAACCATTCGGCGTTTGCCCACGATTCAATAACTTCTTTTGCCTTAGGATTTGTCTGTGAAAGTTCGGCAATCTTATCAAAAGCACCGTAAATCAAAATAGTATTTTTTAACGCTTCAGCGGCAACCTCACCTAATTGAGCGTCGTTTAATAAATCAATCAAAGGCTGGACATTGTAACCGCCTAACATTGTACCTAAAAGTTTGACCGCTTCTTCTTTTGAAACAATAGGAGATGAAGTTTCACCCTTTGCAATTTTATAAAGCCATTCCGCTTTAACTTTGGCAGCAGGGTCAACACCGGGAGCAATTCTGTTTGTTAAAAGGTCTTTTAATAACTCTGTATCGTTATCACCGGGATTTTCAAGAAGCTTTGTTAACTCTTCAGTCTGATTTGGGTTCAACGGTAAAGGGGGTATCCCCATTTCCTCACGCTCTTTAGCATGTTTCAAATATTCTTCCAACATTTTTACCTCCAACAAATTAACGTATTCTACGCATCAATCTTGATTATACAGTATTTTAACAAAGTAAAAAATTAAGATTTTAAAATGAACAAACAAAAAAGGCGGGATTTAACCCGCCGACAATCGGTTTTAATAAGGTTTGAGATTTATGCTAACTCTTTTAATTCATCTATTAATTTCTTTCTTGACTTTTCAAGCACAACCCTCGCCATTCCAAACTTATCTATACCACGTATTTTAACGAACCATACAAGGTTTTGTGAAATCTTCATAAAAATAAGCAAACTGCTTTCGGAAATAACAACAACTTCGTCTAACCCTTCGTTTTCATTCTTCAAAACCGCTTCATTAAACTTTTTCAAAAGCGAGGAATAGTCTTTTATCCTTCCGTCAGGGTATTCTGTTTCGTCAATATCACCGTTAAAAATCGCTTTTTCTTTTTCAATACTAAAGATTATATTTGTTTCAAGGCCATCTATTTTTTGAAAAATAGAGGTAATAATTTCCCTTATCTTCGCTCTTTTTTGCGAAGTGTTGTATTTTGTGTTTACTTTTACTTCGTCAATTTCTTTCATACCTTCCATAAAAAGGCTCATCCAGCTGTCACTGATTGTTCTTTTAATCTCAGACGGTTGATTTAAAGGAAACAAATTAAATTCCCCGTTTTTCCATGACAAAATCTCAAAACAGGCTTCTTTCCCCTCTTTTGTTTCACACCGGCAGTGAATTATTTCTCCATTTAATATGTAAATTCTGCCTATTTTTTCCCTGTTTTTAACCTCAACAACCATAGTTCTTTTGTTTATGCAAAGCATTTGCAACACATCAACAAGTTGTAATTGAGAGACATTTCCCTTAAATCCTTCTTCCTCTTCTTCAATTATCTTTTTTATCAAAGTACAGAGATGGGACAGTCGGAATGGTTTTTCAACATAATGCAATGCGCCTGCGTGCTCGGATTTCTTTTTTATCAATTCGGAGCCGAAAGCGGTTATTACAATCGCCTTTGCTTCAGGGTTAATCTTTTTCAACTCTAAAATCAAATCTATCCCGCTTGCTCCCGGCATTCTTATATCTGTAACAAGTATGTCCACTTTTGTTGATTTTATTATCTGCAAAGCCTTGTTTCCGTCAAAAGCAGCAAGTGTTTTTAATTCAGGTATGTGTTTTTTTATGTAGTTTATAATTGAGAGGGTAATGTCCTCTTCGTCGTCTACTACCAGCAAATTTTTTATTTCACTCATTTTTAACACCCTATTCTCTGGTGAATTTAATAAAACATTTGCCAGATTCCTTCTTCAAATAATTCCTCTCCTGCACCACCAATTTAACCTTCTGGCCTTCAGGTAAAAATTTGTTGGCAAACTCTTTAATCAAAGCAGGGTAAGGACAGGCAGTCCCTTCAAGTTCCGCTTCCCCTACGCCTATTGGACAGAAATTGCAGGTTTTGGAAACAACCTGAAAGGTTATCACATCACCCTCTATTTCCAATCCGCTTTCCTTTGCCATTTCCAACTCTTTGTCAAGAAAGCGTATTATGGACAACAGGTTTGCCTCAAAGTTTTTTGAGGGGTCAACCTCAGGCACTTTTCCCTTTGTTTTAAAACACCTTGAAAGTTTGTCCGCTACAAGTTCCATATTTTTATTTACAATTCCCTGGCTTAATACCCCCCACTTTGAAAAACCTGCAAGGATTGAGGCTATTAACACATTCCATTTGTTTAAATCCCTTTCAATTACAACCTCTTCAAAACCCATAATAACCTCCCTTTTACATCACCTGTGCAATCTTTGGTGCAAGTTTTTTCATTGTGTATCTCATTGCACCTAATATGGTTTTCTCCTCGCTTACGAGAAAAAGAATTACGTCAATATCCGGAAGTTTAGAGATTAAAACCGTTTTCCCCTCATACTCAAGCATTACCTGTTTTAAAACACCGCCCTTGATGTTTTCACCTAACTTTTTTCCCATACCGAACCCGATTGCCGCGGCAACCGTTAAATCGTCCATAGAAAAGTCCTGCATTAAGCCGACACTGTCAATTAAAAAACCGTCAACCGTCACAAGGCAGGCAACAACCACCCCTTCAATTTTCAGAAATTCTTTTAACAAACCCTTTGGAGAATCCATATTCTACCCCCTTTCTTTAAAAATCCCTGACTCCCGGTAGTATTACCTTAAAAACGCTCCCTTTCCCCTTTTCGCTTTCAAAAAAGATATCACCGCAATTTTCTCTCACATACTTTAATACCATTGGTAAACCGAGCCCCACTCCGCTATCTTTTGTTGTAAAAAAAGCGTCAAAAATATGCTTTTTTTCAAAATCATCCATCCCTATTCCCGTATCCTTGATCTCCGTTTTAATACCTATAAATTTCTTATCCATATCTTCTCTTTTCAACAAACTTAGACAGGAAGCATCAATTTGAAAATCTCCGACAGCACTTATAGTTATCTCAATCCTTTTGGGAAGACCCCTTTTTGTCTTTACCGCATCAATGGCATTGTCAAGTAAATTCATAAATAGATTAAGAACCTTGTTTTTATTTGCGTATACAAAAAGATTTTCTTCTTCTACCTTGATTTTTAAATCTATCCCCGCTCTTTTTGCCTTAAACCCGGAAAATATCATTAGATCTTCAAGAAGAGAATTAACGGGGAAAAATGACTTAAACTCTTTATTGACTTTTATATAAGAAAAGAAAACATCAAGAATTGAATTAATCCTGTCAACATTTTTTAATATCTTGGAAACAAAACCACCTATCTCATTTTCTTTTTCACATTCACACACTATCATATCCGCTAATACCTTAATCCCGGCAAGAGGATTTTTAAGTTCGTGAGCCAAACCTAAAAGCATGAAAGAAACGGAATCTATTAAGTCTTCTGCTCCTTGTTTGGGTTCTTTTTCGGACAAAAGCATACCTGCTTTTAACTCAAGGATATACAAAGCTGTTTTATCTTTTAAATGTAATTTAATAATCCTGCCCGCACAGGCGTCTCCGTTTAACTTTTCAAGAACAACCTCAATAGGGGAAACGCTACCTGAAGAGATTATGTTTTTTAATTTTTCAATACTGTTATTTGTAAAAATTTTCTTTAAGTCTAATACTAAATCATTAAAATCACTTATTTGGCAATAAACTTTATATGTATTTGTTCCAATGATATTTAATTCTCTATCTAATAAAAAATAAAGGATATTATCTTTTAGTAATTTTAAAAAACCGTTATCCTCGGAAAAGCCTGAATTAGAGTATAGCATCTATACCTCAAATTAAATTTTTCACTAATAATATAAAGACTAATCCGCCAATTAGCAACAAATTTTTATTTTTTTTGTTAAAATTAATTAAGAAAGGTTAAATTTTTGAGTTTAAAGTTACATCTTTAACGCAATCGGGAATATCCGAATTGTCTTCAAGTTTTGTTAAAACCTCGTTGCCGTTTTCAAGGATTGCAATTGTATTTTCAAATTGAGCCGATAATTTCTTATCAGCAGTAACAACCGTCCAGCCGTCTCTCATAGTCCTGCAAAACCTTGCCCCCTGATTTAAGATAGGTTCAATCGTTATAACCATGCCCGGCTCTAAAGTAATGCCTGTATTAGGCCTTCCGTAATGCAAAACTTCCGGGTCTTCGTGTAACTGCCTTCCCACTCCGTGGCCTATGTATTCCCTTACGACGGAATAACCCATAGATTCCGCATAAGATTGAATAGCATGGCCTATATCCCCTAACTTTTTACCCGGTTTAGCCTGCTCAATTCCAAGAAGCATTGCCTTATAAACTGTTCTGACAAGCCTTAATGCCTCTTTCGTAGTTTTCCCCCCAACCACAAAGGTTCTTGTTGCGTCACCGTGAAACCCGTTTTTAAATGCTCCCACGTCAATTGAGATAATATCCCCTTTTTTCAACTTGTACTTTGAGGGTATTCCGTGAACAACCTGATTGTTTACCGAGGTGCATAAAGTATGCCTATAACCTCTGTACCCCTTAAAAGACGGCACCGCGCCGTTTTTCCTTATAAAGTCTTCGGCAATTCTGTCAAGCTCCCTTGTTGTTATCCCCGGTTTTACATATTGCTTTAAATAACTGAAAATCATCGCGGTTAATTTCCCGGATTCCCTCATTAAATCTATCTCTTCTTTTGTTTTAAAGCGTATCAAGTTTTGCCTCCGTTTCCTCTATTTCAGGGATTCTGTTAAGTTTATCCCTTAAACTTTCCTTTACACTTTCAAGCATATCCGCTTTTAGCCTCAATGTAAAGAAAACTCCATCGTTTGAATACTCTTCGTTGACAATTTTGACCCCGCCTGATCTTGTCAGGTGATAAACATAGTTTACTTCGTTGAAATTAACGGGAATTTTAATAGTCTTAATGCTTTCCAGGTAGATTGTGTTAACGGATTCAATGACTTTCTTTGCACTATCGGTGTATGCCTTTATCAATCCCCCTACCCCTAACTTTGTTCCGCCGAAATACCTTGTAACCACAACGAGAACATTGAACAAATCGTCCCCTTTTATTGCAGCCATTATAGGCTTGCCCGCAGTGTTTGACGGCTCTCCGTCGTCCGAATACCTTTCAATATCGGGATACACCCTGTACGCAAAACAGTTATGGGTAGCGTCGTAGTACTGCTTTCTAATTTTTTCAAGTGCGTCTTCCGCTCCTTCTCTTGTTTTAACGGGAAATAAAGATGCAATAAACTTTGAACCCTTTACCGTAATTGATTGTTTACCTTCTGTTACAGGCACTTTAACCTTTTCCATTGTATTCTTCCATTTTCTTCTTTACTTTTTCCCCTAATGTTTCGGAGTTTTCCGCTAAAAATTTCATTATCTTTTGCATATCTTCCCAGACCTGCTTTTTTGCGGAGGGATTTCTCAACAGATACGAAGGGTGATAAGTAGGCATAACCTTTATCCCTTTATAATTGCCGAACTTTCCCCTTAACCTTGAAATCGCATCGGTGGTCATAAGTATTGTCTTGGTTGATATTCTTCCAAGAGTACAGATTACTTTAGGCTTTATTAATTCAATCTGCTTTTCTATAAAATGCCAGCAAGCCGATATTTCTTCAGGCTGAGGGTCTCTGTTAAAAGGCGGCCTGCACTTTATAACGTTTGCAATGTAAACATCGCTCCTCTCAAGCCCCATTGCGTTTATTATTTTTGTTAGCAATTGCCCTGCCCTTCCTACAAAAGGCCTTCCCTGTTTGTCTTCGTCTCCCCCCGGAGCCTCTCCTATAAACATCAAATCCGTATGGGGGTTGCCTTCCCCGAAAACGCTGTTCAGTCTTTTTTCGTGTAACTGACAGGCTCTGCATTTTGCTACATTTAAAGCCATTTTCTTAAATACATCCTCAACTTTTTCAGGTTTTTTTTCTATCGGTTTTGTTTTTTTTAATCTTATTTTCGGAAATTCTTCAATTCCTAAATCTTTTAAAAATTTAAGATACTCAATGAGGTAATTATCCATTAAAAAATTCTCCGACTGTTATCTCCGCAATTCTTTCGGCTGTTTCAGGTTTTGAAAGGGAAAATTCCTCTTTTCTTCCGTCTTTAAAGATAAAATACCCGCTTAAATCCCTGTCACCGAAACCTCTGTTTTCCCCTACAGTGTTTGCAACCATTAAATCTGCATTCTTCCTTTTAAGTTTATCCTCCCCGTTTTCAAGCAAATTGTTTGTCTCTGCCGCAAAGCCTATAAGAACCTGATGCTTTTTTGTTTTGCCTAAGGTTTCAAGTATGTCAATGGTTTTTTCAAGTTCTAAAGTTAAATTAGACTTTTTCTTTATCTTTTTTGAAGAGTAATTTTTAACCTTAAAATCGGAAACCGCGGCTGCCATAATGACAATGTCTGATTCGTCAAACTTTACCGCCACCTCCCGATACATCTCTTCAACGGTTTTAACCTTAATCACTTCGGCATAAGCAGGATATCTTACGGTATGATTGCCGGTAATTATTGTAACTTTGGCACCTAAAAAAGAAAACATTTTTGCAAGTTCTTTACCCATTTTCCCGCTTGAACGGTTCGTTATCACTCTAACGGAATCAATAGGCTCAACAGTTCCACCTGAAGTGATTAAAACCTTTTTTTCAGCAAGAGGGTCTTTCGGCTTTGGTTTAGGCTTATCAGCTTCAAGCAGGTTTATTGTAATAAACTGCTTAAAGGTTTCAGAATCTTTTATGTGCAAAAACAACTCAATATAATCGACAACGGTTTCAATATCGGGAAGCCTCCCCTTTCCCTCATATCCGCAGGCAAGGTAGCCTTCTTCAGGGGATACAACATAACATCCGTCTTCCTGTAATTGAAACAAATTCCTTTTAATTGCATTGTGCTCATACATGTTGGAATTCATTGAAGGGAAAATTAAAGTTTTCCCTTTAAATGCAAGATAACACGTAGTTAAAAAATCGTCAGCAATACCGTTTGCAAGTTTGCCAATTATATTTGCGGTAGCGGGGACAATTGCAAAAACCTTTTTGTCTTCAACCGCTTTTATATGGGAAAGTAATCTTCCCTCTTCAAAAACATCTATGTACGGTTTTTTGCCCGTGATAGCCTCAAATAAATTTGGAGATAAAAAATTAACGGTGTTTTTAGTTAACACCGTTTCAATATTTTTGTAGCCCCTCTTTTGTAACTCCCTGATAACCTCTATAGATTTATAACAGGCTATTCCGCTTGAAACCCCTATAAGTATGCCAGCGTTATAATCTATAAGACTCATATCATTCTGCGTCTAAATCAATGTCGTCAACAAGGGAATCAAGGTCTTCAGGTGAAAATTCCTCTTCTTCATGGGTTTTCTCAATTAATTTAATATCAAATTTGCCCTTTTTTAACTCTTCAAGTGCGATAAAAGTAGATTTATTAATCGGTGCCTTTGCCTTAGGCTTTGCACCTTTCCTTAACTGTTCTACCCTTGCTCCCGCAACAAGTATCAGTCTGAACGGGTTTTCCAATACTTTTTTCAGTGTTTCGTCTGCAGTCATTTATTCCTCCGCAAAATATTTGTTAAAATCTTCCAGGTTAATAAGCCTTTTTACCCTGTGTCTTTCAGCAAAAATTATTGATTTTAAAGAAGATAATGCTTCTTCAAGAATATCGTTAACAACAACGTAATCAAAATACCTTAAATATTTTAACTCATTTTTAGCGGTAATCAATCTTTTTTCAATCTCTTCCGTACTGTCCCTGCCTCTGTCTAAAAGCCTTTTCTTTAATTCTTCAAGTGAAGGGGGAATGATGAATATTGATGTAAAATCAAGGGTTCCCTTTTCCATAATCTGATATGCGCCCTGAACGTCTATGTCCATTATCACGTCTATTCCCTTCTCAATTCTTGAATAAACCTGTTTTTTTGAGGTCCCGTAATAAAATTTATCAAAAACCCTCGCATACTCAATAAATTCGTTGTTTTCTATCATTTTTTCAAACTCTTTCTCTGAAACAAAAAAGTAATCCTTCCCGTTTACCTCTCCTTTTCTTGCCTCCCTCGTGGTGTAAGAAATTGAGTATTCAAGGTTTTCAATCTCCTCTAACAGAAGTTTAATTAAAGTACTCTTGCCGCTTCCCGAAGGAGCGGAAATTATAAATAACTCCCCTTTTGATTTAAGATTAATTTTCACCTTCAATCCTTTCTATAATTGTTTCAGGTAAGTGTGAAGAAAGAAATAAAACCCCGTTATCAACAAGGATAAAACTTCTCGTAGGCTTGCCTGCGGTCGTATCCACCAGCAGCCCTTCTTTCTTCTTCGTTTCTTTCAATTTTCTCATAGGGGAAGAGCCCGGCTTTAAAACGGCAACAATCCTTTTTTTATCCACAAAATTGTCAAATCCGAGAGAAATAAAATCACTCATTTTCACTCCTTATAAGGTTCAAAAATTCTCTAATAAGTTCGTTTTCTTTAACCTTTTTAATCAATTTTCCTTTTTTGTAAATAGCCGCATACCCCCTGCCTCCGCAAATTGCATAATCCGCCTCCCTTGCCTCTCCCGGGCCGTTTACCGCACACCCCATTACTGCAACGGTTATAGGCTTTTTCAATCCTTCAATTTCTTTTTCAATTATAGGAGCAAACCTTTTTATATCAAATTGAATCCTTCCACATGTGGGACAGGAAACAAATTTCGGGGTGTCAGGCAAAAGATTCAAGGCTTTTAAAATATTTCTGCCTACCACAACCTCTTTAACGGGACTGTCTGTTAAGGAAACCCTCAAGGTGTCCCCTATCCCGTCAAGCAAAAGCGAGCCTATGCCTATTATTGATTTCACGGTGCCTATGTTTTCCGTTCCCGCTTCGGTAACCCCTATATGCTGCGGATAATCAAACTCTTCGGCGAACATTCGGCAGGCTTCAACAGTCTTTTTTACATCAGAAGATTTTAGGGATACCTTGATTTCATAAAAACCGAGCTCTTCAAGAAAGCCTATATGCCTTTTGGCACTTTCAACCATTGCTTCAGGGGTATTCCCGTATTTTTCAAGAAGGTCTTTTTCTAAAGAGCCTGAATTTACCCCTATCCTTATAGGGATTCCGTGATGTTTACAGGCTGAAACAACCTCTTTGATTCTCTGTTTGCTTCCTATGTTTCCAGGATTTATCCTTAAACAACCAACCCCGTTGTCCGCACACTTTAAAGCGAGTTTATAGTCAAAGTGAATATCGGCAATTACGGGTATAGGGGAAAATTTAACAATCTCTTTTATCTTTTCCGCGGCGTCCATATCGGGTATTGCACACCTTACAATATCGCACCCTGCCCCTACAATATCCTTTATCTGCTCACAGGTAGCGTCAATATCCCTCGTATCTGTTTTTGTCATTGTTTGAACCGTTATAGGACTATCCCCCCCTACGGGAATTTTGCCCACATAAATCACCTTGCTTTTTTTGTACATTTCCTCACTTCAAATTAAGATTTTTCAAAATATCGCTTATTATTACAAGAGTCATAAGGGTTATTAAAAGAAAAAAACCTACCGTGGTTATTCTTTCCTTCAATTTTGCGCTTAAATCCTTCCTTCTTATAGCCTCAATAAGGATTATAAAGATATGTCCCCCGTCAAGCATAGGAATAGGCAGAAGGTTAAAAATGCCTAATTGCAGGGATATTAATCCCATAATATAAAGGAAATTGGCAATTCCGCTTCTTGCCGCCTGTCCTGAAATCCTCGCTATGTCAACAGGCCCCGATATACTCCTTATTGACATCTCCCCTCTTAACAACTTGCCTATTACATTAAATGTCAACACAGTATACTTCTTGGTATCCTGCAAAGCGGTTACAAAGGCTTTGGGAAGAGGCAACTTAACTATTTTGTAAGGCAACTCAATTACAACGCCTATCTTTCTATTCTCTCCTTCTCCCTCGGGATTGATCTTAAAATTAAGCACCTTGCCGTTTCTTTCAACCTTTAGATTTAATTCTCCGCTACTCTTTTTTACAAAATTGATAAACTGTTCAAGCCCCTTAACAATCTCGGTACCGTTTACCGCAAGTATTTTATCACCGGGTTTAATTCCGGCTTTTTCCGCAGGAGAGCCCGGCATAACCATTCTCACCTGAACCCTTAAAGCGGGATACACACCGATATAGCCTGCCCTATCCTTTCCCTTTTCAACTACCTTAACCTCTTTGTCTATAAGGTTCCCTTCCCTTTCAACCGTAAGTTTGACAGTTCTGTTCGGGTTTGTGGCAACCTTAATCAAAAATTCGTCCCAATTTTTTACCTTTTTACCGTCAAAATAGAGTATTTTATCTCCGTACTTCAAACCTGACACAAATGCGGGAGATTCGTTATCAACCCATCCTACGGTAACAGGCTTGTCTTTCCAGATAGGGACAGGCCTGTGCAAAGCGTTTACAAATGTAAAAAGAACAACGGCAAGCACAATGTTTAAAGTTGCTCCCATAACGAGGATAATTATCCTCTGCCATTTTGTTTTGTTATTAAAGTTTCTCGGGTTATCGTCTTCCATCTCGTCGGTCTCTTCTCCCAACATAGCCACATAACCGCCTAAAGGCACCAGGGATAAACAGTATTCGGTTTCCCCCCACTTTTTACAGAAGAGTTTTTTTCCAAACCCTATTGAAAATGTTTTTACATAAACTCCAAACAATTTAGCCATTACAAAGTGGCCGAACTCGTGTATGGTGACAAGCACCCCGAACATTATGACAACGGCTAAAATATTGCCGATAATAGGCAAGTTAAAAATTCCCACCTTTTACCTCCTCTATACTTATTTTTCTTACTTTTTCATTAAACTCAAGAACATGCTCAATTGAATCAATATTACATCTCTCCGTTCTATTAAGCATATGCTCTATAAAATTCGGAATATCTAAAAAACCGATTTCCCCGTTCAAAAAGTAATTGACGGCAATTTCGTTTGAAGAGTTTAAAATAATTCTATCCGATATATCCCCTTCCCCGCACTTATATGCAAGTTTTAAAGATTTAAAAGTTTCAAAATCCGGTTCAAAGAAATCAAGGGTTAACGATTTTCTGAAATCAAAGGAAAAATCTTCGGTATAAACCCTTTCGGGAAAGTAAAGTGCGTATTGAATGGGAAGCATCATATCGGTTTTCCCCATTTGAGAAATTATGGAACCGTCAATAAACTCAACTAAAGAATGGACAACGCTTTGAGGGTGAATCCTGACACGAATTTTTGAGTATTCAACTCCGAAAAGAAAATGCGCTTCTATAACCTCAAGCCCCTTGTTCATTAAAGTTGCCGAGTCAACGGTAATCTTTTTCCCCATATCCCATGTCGGGTGGTTTAATGTCTGTTCAACAGTTGCCTTTTTTAATTCATCAACCTTTTTCCCGAAGAAAGGTCCTCCCGAAGCGGTTAAAATAAGGGATTTAATCTCACTCTTATCTCCCGCTCTCATAGCCTGATGAATTGCGTTGTGCTCGCTGTCAACGGGTATAAGTTCGGTGTGGTATTTCTCACATTCCCTGTTTATAAACTCCCCAGCAAGCACCATAGATTCTTTATTGGCAAGTGCAAGCCTTTTGGTATGGGGTATGGATTTAAAGGTCGGGATTAAGCCTGCGCTTCCAACAATTGCGGATAACGTTATATCACAATCTATTTGGTAAGATTTTTCAAAGGGAACAAACTTTGTTTTTAA
>JALWHA010000104.1 GCA_027038695.1 Acidobacteriota bacterium | reverse complement strand
GTTAAAGCCAACCTCGTCGTGGTAATACCTTTTTGATTCCCCGTGCACCCTTAAAGATTTAAGCCTTTTCGCTATGTTTTCGTCATTTGTGGTTAATGCACCTCCGTCTCCGAATGCACCTAAATTCTTTGAGGGAAAGAATGAAAAACAGCCTATTAAACCCATATTGCCCGCTTTTTTGTTTAAATTGCCGTCAATTGAGCCGATTGATTGTGCCGAATCTTCAATTACAGGCAACCCCCACTTTTCCCCGATTGCAAGAATAGACTTCATATCAGCAGTCTGGCCATAAAGGTGAACGGGAAGTATTGCCTTAATCCTTCTTCCTGTCTTTTTGTTGTACACCTCTCCATCTCTCTTTTCTGCATTTTCTTCAAGAAACTTTTCTATCAATGAAGGGTTTATGTTGTAATCTTCAGGGTTAATGTCTATAAAAACAGGGATTGCGCAAATCCTTGCAATTGCCCCTGCTGTTGCAAAGAAAGTGTAAGGGGTTGTAATAACCTCGTCATTCTGCTTAACATCGCATGCCATTAAGGCAAGAACCAATGCGTCAGAGCCTGAAGCACACCCAATTGCGTAATTTGTCTCGCAGTATTCAGCCATCTTTTCTTCAAAAGACTGAACATCAGGCCCTAAAATAAAATACTGCTTCTCATAGATTTCTTTTAATTTCGGTTCAATCTCGTCTTTTAGCGCTCTATACTGAATTTTCAGGTCAAGTAAAGGTACTTGCATAATTTACTCCTTATTCAAATTCTCCAGGTAAAACTTTACTCTATTTTTTGTTAAAAATCCATAAAAATGAGCGGATATAGGAAACTTTCAGGTAATCTTTGAAGGCTTTTTCAATGTAGTGAGGCATATCTTTAAACTTATAGTCAAGAAAAAACTGCAACTTCCCCATTTTGTGAAAAGAGCGGAAAAGCCTTTTGTAGATTTTATGCCTCTTTTCTTCGCTTAACCTTTCCGAAAAGAAAAAAGCCTTATCAAAGTCAATAAAATAAACTTCATTACCTTTTAATAGTATGTTTTTTATGTTCATATCAGGGTGATAAAGCCCAGTATCAAACAACTTTTCGGTATTTTCAAAGACAATTTTGACAATTTCCTCGTTTAACTCAACCTCTGACAAGTCTCTGGCATTTTCAACCTTTTCTGTTGAAATAAATTGATTGTAGAAAAGCCCCTCGCTTTTGCCTGCAAAGAGAGGCTCGGGAACATTTATCCCCTTCTCCTTTAATTTAAGAAGAATAAGCATTTCCCTGTATGCCCTCGGGTTTTTCCCAATATACTTATTTTTAAAAACATTTCTCAAAACCCCGCCATGCCAGTACTCCCTGAACACATATCTTTTCATTAAAAACTCAAACTCTTTCAGGTTTTTCCTTCCCTTTAAAGGGGATTTTTTAAGGTTTGAGAATATAAACTTCAAATCGCCGCAATTTAGTTTTACTTTTGGGTTCACCGCAAAAAGGGTATTTTTACACCTGAGATGATAGTAACTTACAGACATAGTCTTTTAAAACAGGAATATCTTTTTCAAGTATGGTTCTGAAATCTATAAAAAATGTGTCGTTTTTAATCCTGCCAATAACGGGGATTTCCCTGCTTCTGAAGTACTGCTCAATTTTTTCAGGGTTTTCTTTTAAATTAAATGCAAGGCCGAAACTTCCAATCTCCCTTTCAGGGGTTGTGCCGCCGCCGATTTTTGACTTTGTTTCAATTATCTCTAAACCTGAAGTGTCGCAGTCTAAACCTGAAATAAAACCTTCAATCTCTCTTTTAATTTCTTCCGCCTCTTTAAAAATCATATTGTAAACAGGGATTTCACTATACCTTTCCCTTAAAAGCAATTCCATATGCTTTTCTATTGCCGAATAGGTGATTTTATCCACTCTCAAAGCCCTCAAAAGGTGGTTTTTCCTGATTTTTTCAATATACTTCTTTTTCCCTATAATAATCCCCGATTGAACGCAACCTAAAAGTTTGTCTCCCGAAAAAGAGATTAAGTCAATGCCTGCCTCAACACTTTCCTTAACTGTCGGCTCGTCATAAATACCCAACCCTTTCAAATCGTAAATATTCCCGCTTCCCATATCCTCGGCAAATGGAACGCCCTTTTCTTTGCATAAATCAGCAATATCCTTTGCTGGAACGCTTTTTGTAAAGCCTGTTATCCTGTAATTTGAAGGGTGAACCTTTAAAACAAGCCCTGTGTTTTCATTTATTGCCTCTGCATAATCTTTTAAATGGGTTTTATTTGTTGTTCCCACTTCAACCAACTTTGCCCCTGCCTTTTTCATTATCTCGGGAATTCTAAAAGACCCGCCTATCTCAATCAACTCTCCCCTTGAAACAACAACCTCTTTCCCTTCGGCAAAGGTGTTTATAATTAGCATTACCGCTGCCGCATTGTTGTTTACAACGGTTGCAGATTCAACATTGAAATACTTTGACAACAACCTCTCTGCATGGCTGTCTCTGTGGCCTCTTTTGCCATCTTTTAAATCGTATTCAAGGTTGTTGTATGTTGTTGCGATTGACTTAACATAATCCATAACATTTTCGGAGATTACAGCCCTGCCTAAATTTGTGTGTATTATTATGCCTGTCCCGTTTATAACCCTCTTTAAGGAAGGCTCAACCTCTCTCTTTAAAACTTCAGGGATTAGGTTTAAAACCCTTTCGGGGATTTTATCCTTTAAATTCCCCGACTTAATCTCTTCCCTAACCTTGGCAATAGATTTCCTCACACTGTCTTTAACAAGAAAATGCCCGAATTTTTCTACAAGGCTTTTTATCTCACTTTTTGAAAGCAACTCGTCAACGGAAGGAATTTGCTTAAAAAGTTCTTTCATGAACCGAATACCTCTCTGTAAACCCTGTCAAACTTGTCCTTTCCGCATGCAAGAAGGAAGGTTAAAGGCGCAACCTGTTTTACATGGATTAAAATCTGCTCCGCTATATGCCTTATATCCCATTGAGCGTGTTTATCGTCTCTAAGCCTTACAAAGTGGTAAAGTTCCCTTGCATTAACGGTGAACAAAACCCTTCTTTTATGAGCATTTGTGAGAATATAATAACATGCGGCATCGTCCACATCCATAAACCTGTAAAATATTTCGTTTGTCTTTGCAATCAACTCTTCAAACTCTTTCACAATGTTTGCCTTTTCAAAAGTCTCTGGTATTGTTATGCCGTGTGATGGGGAATAATTCTGCTTTAAAATGGTTGCCATTCTATGCCTTTTCAATTGAGCAAAAGCGCTTGCGGAAAGTGTTATCTGAAAGGTAAAGTTAGCCCTCTCAAACTCCCTTAACAAACTGTGATAAGGCTTTAAATTCTTGTAAATCTCAAGAAACAAACCCTTTTTCTCTTCAAAAGATAGAAGAGAAACAACAGTTTTTGCAGTTTGATAACTTACATTGTAATGAGAAAAAAGTATTGAAGTCAAAATCTCCTCATCAGGGTTTGGGGTATTGTCAACCATGTAAACATCGGTTTTTGTAAAAACAAGGGGAAAGTACTTTTCACTCACAAGGGAAACAACCTTTTTTTTAAGTTCAGGGTAAAGTTTGTGGTACTCTTCAGGCTCGGTGTACTTTATTAAAGAAGGTGCAATGTAATAAGCCTCTTCATACAATTTTTTCCCCAACTCCCTCGCCTCTTCAATCCTTTCAGATTGGAGTTTTTGAATAATATGCTCCAATTCCCTGCCGTTTACAGTCATTCCCAACTGCCCTTTTGTTGCAAGGGGCAGCGCATACCTTGCGTCCTCTTTTGCCATTAAAGAAGCCTCTTTCCTGTCGTAGCCCTCTTCTATCAAAACAGTTTCAATAGCCTGATAGGCTTTATTGTAAAAATCGTACTGCATATTAACAATTGAAGTGAACAACTCCTTAAAGGGAGACTTTGAAAACTCTTTGGGGACAATCTTTTCGTCCCCTATTTTTACATACCTCTGAGACTTCTCGGTGTATGAGGCAAGCCTGAAACTTTCAAGAAACTCGGTTGCATACCTTGAAATGCCAATAATGTCAAAGTTGAAACAGGCATGCTCTGCAATTGAAGAGTGCCCCAGCCCGAAAACAATATTCTCATTTGACTTTCTCGCCTTTTCAACATCTTCCCTTGCGTCTTTTCTCAAAAGGTTAACATCTTTAGGGTTTCTGCTAATCCTTGCGTAAGCGGCGGAAATTGTTTCAGGGGTTAACTGTTGAGGCTCTATCTTCCCTCTATTTTTAGCCAGTTCAATTAAATCGGTATCAATATTGTAGCCTGCCAGAATAACTTTCATAGTTAAATTATATCCCTTTCATATTTTTCTTTCAATAAATTAAACCTATTCGGCCATTGCGCCACCGATAATAGCCCCGATTAAAAGAGGCCCGATTCCCGTTAAAGCAAGCACAAAACCGCCCATGCCCGCAATCAAGCCGAAACCGGGAATGCCGCTTAAAACCGTGCCGAAAAAGAAAAGGAAAACGCCTATTAAAATTGCAGGAAGAAAAACCGCTAAAATGGCCGAGCCTACCGTCCCCGCCTTTTTACCGCCTACAAAACCTGCAATCAAAGGCCCGAAAAACGGAAGCCAGAATAAAACTATTGATATTAAAATCATCCATAACATTCCCCTTACAGCCG
>JALWHA010000103.1 GCA_027038695.1 Acidobacteriota bacterium | reverse complement strand
CTCCCATCTGCCGAATTATCACCGTTCGGGGATACATAATAGGTTGTTGCAAAAACGCTAAAAGAGACAAAAAACAAAAGAAAAAATAATTTTAATTTCATTTTTCACCTCAAATTGCTTTAGTGTTTTTTGAAAATATAACACTAAAACAACATTTTCCAAGTGAGTAAAATCACGAGGGATTAAAAAATCAATCTTTTTTAATTGCGTTTAATGCTTTTTCAAAATCGTTTATATAACCTTTCAAATAAACAGCATAAATCAAGAAACTTCCCCTGTATTTGGCTTTAAGGTTTTTAAGAATATCCAATAATTTCAGCCTGTCTTTTTTATCTAATTCTTTTAAAAACGGCTCTGTTCTTGAAACTGAATCTGCTATATTCCGCAAAATAAAGGCTCTTTCATCAAATGAAAGTTTACTGTTATCAAGAAACTTTACCCCTTTATCAATTAAGTCAAATGCCTTTTCTTTCTGCTTAATTTTAAAGTAATCATTAACAATGTAAGGGAACAAATTTTCGTAATTAAACAAATTATTCAACCCATATTTTTCAACAACAGAATCAAGTTCGGAAGGGGTTAGCGAATATCTATTTAAAATAACATCTCTTTCAATGGAAAAAATGTTGTTATCCTTGCACTTTTTTAAAAAAGGCAATAAAGTTTTTAATAGATTCTCTCTCCTTTTCTTATCTTTACTCCTTGATTCAAACCAAACCAACCTGTCAAAAGCCTTTAATAACAAACCGCATTCATTTCCATGATAATTTTTTATCCCTTCAATTAGAACCTCTGCCTCTTTTTCTTTCCCCCATTTTTGGAAACAAAAATATGAATAATCAATGCAATCACTTAAATCAATTTCGCCTTTTCTTATTTTTTCAACTATATTGCCTTTGTTTATCCCGTAATAGTTTGTTTTCACCATAGTGCAATAAAAATTGACAGAAGGAACGCCGCCAACAAATTTATCCAACATCTCTTTTTTACTGTTAAAGACAATAAAAACAGGGTTTGCTTTAAGTTTATATTTTTCAAAAAGTTTCAATCCTGTCATTGTGTCAGAATCAACAAAGACAGGTACAGAGAATTTCAGAATTTCTTTAAATTTTTTATCGGTGAAAATATCCCTTTCTATAGCCTTACAAACACCGCAAAAATTTGAAGAAAAAACCACTAACACAAGTTTATTTTCCTTCTTTGCCTTTTCAAATGCTTTTTCAAAACTGTATTCTGTAAACCAATCAATTCCGCCTATTTTTCTGTGTAATACCTTTTTCTCTTTCCCTTTAAAAATATCTGGTATTTCAGACTGTCTTTTAAAGTAAAGCAAGGTAATCAAAGCAATAATTACAAGTAAAAAAAACAAAACCTTTTTAAACATTACTCACTCCGTCAATTTTTTTTCTCCTCTTTAACTGTTTTTATTCGCCTTTCCAATTCAGATAATGCTTCAAGATAAGGCTTAATCTCCTTGTCTGAAGCATTTTTTGCTTTTAGTATTTCAATAGCCTTTTTTAGGTTTTTGATGGCATTTTTTATGTCTCCCTGTAATTGATACAGTGAAGCAAGGGTATGAAAGTATTCAGGCTGTGGGTCAAGTTTTATCACTTTTCCCATTAAAGAAACAAGGTATTTATCAGCATACTCTTTTGAAACAAACTCCTGCATTATTGTATTTATCATAATTGCAACATTACGGGTATTTTCTCCTGAAAGGTTGTTCTGTTTGTCAAACTGCTCTTTTAAAATTTTTTCCGCTTTTTCAAAATTTTCTGCATTGATGTATGCAAAGATTATCTGCTCGTAAAATGGCAGTTTTTCTTTGTTCTTTTTTATGTATTCATGCCAGATTGACTCAAGTAATTCAGGCAACTCTCCCGTGCTTTTGTTGAATCTCATTATAGCAGAGAGGAAAGGCACATCCTGATAAAAGGGGGATTTGCCAAAATCAATATACAATTTTGCAAGGTAATTCCCCAATTTTTTTACCTCTTTTTCAGGTATATTGCAGTAAGGGGTGCACAAGTTTGCAATTGACAAGCAAATGCTTTGAAGGATATAAACCCTATCAGGGTATGAAACCTGTTTTTTCTTAACAATTTCAATCGCTTCTTCTATGAGTTTGTTTGTTTCATCAAATTTCTTTAACTTCATACCTGCTTTAAGCAGGGTGAAAAATCCTTTCTCATAATTTATCAGAATATCCTTCAAAGAGCATTCTTTAAGGATAAAATCAAAGGTTTTTGAAACATTTTTGCATTGCCTTAGCATACAACTCACCTCAAGGGTTAAAACCTCTTTGTCTTTTTTATCAAGAGAGGAAAACAATTGAGGAAGGCTATCAAGCCATTTTTTCAACCCACTTTCTTCAATCAAACCCTTTTGCTTCATATAAAACAAAGTCAAAACCAATTCTTCGTTAGCCTCAATTAGCAACTCCCTGTCATTTCCTCTGTAATTTTCTATGGCAACCTTTAACACCTTAGCCTTTAATGGATAATCGCTTAAAGAAAACCCTTCCCCAAAGTATAAAACCTGCTTGAGGTTTAATTCTTTCTCCTTAATCATTGGTATTATGTTTTCTCTATTAACCCCTTTTGAATAGAGGGAAACAATATCATAGTAAAAATCAACACTTAAATGAGCACCTGTGATTGAGGTGAGCGGTTTGCCGTTTTTGTCAAAAATAACAACTGTTGGAAACCCAGAGATACTAAACCTTTTTGATAACTCTGTGCCTATTTTTGAAGTGCACTCAATATAGACAGGGATTGCAAGTTTAAATACTTTTTCAAACTCTTTTTTCTCAAAAACCCTTTTCTTTAGTTGCTGACAGGGGCCGCACCACTTTGCTGAAAAATCAGCAAAAACAAGTTTGTTTTCATTTTTCGCTTTTTCAAAAGCCTTTTCAAAACTGTATTCGGTGAACCAATCAATTTCACCTATTTTTCTATAAAAAACCTTTTTCTCTTTAGGCTTTAAAAAAGCAGACAGCCCACCGTGGGTTTTAAAGTAAAAAAACATACCAATTGCAATAAGCAGAAACAAAAACAAAAGAGTCTTCCTAACCATATCTCACTCCGATAAACAACACCCTGAACTATTTATACCCTGCCTTTTTCTCCCATTTTGACAATGCCTCAAGGTAAGGCTTAATCTCTTTCTCTGAGGCGTTCTTGCCTTTAAGGATTTCAACAGCATGTTTTTCTTTTTCTATCGCCCTTTTATAATCCCCCTTTATTGCATAGAGGTGGGCAAGGGTATCAATAAACTCAGGGGTTTTTGAAAGTTTAACAGACATTTCAGAGAGGGATATTAAATAGTTGTCAGAGTAATCCTTCTCCACAAAAGACCAGCAGATGTCGTTTAAGATTAAGGCACGGGAGTATTTATCTGAAAGCTTCAGGCCTTCACCGTTTCCTATTAAGCCCCTGATAACAGTTTCAGCCTGTTTTACGCTTTTCCACTTAAAGTTTACCTTCAACAAACTCCTGAAAAACATCATTGCATTTTGAACCTGTCTTTGTGAAAGCTTTTTGCTTTTGATGAGCTTTAGCAAATCTTCTTTTAGAAGAGACTGGTATTCACCAACCTTTATCCCGTCAAAGTAAGCAAGATAGCCAATAGCCTGAGAGAGATAGGTTTCATTGATTATGGAAGGGGATTTAAAATAGTGCACAAGTTGAAAAAGGTATCCCCCAGCTCTTTCAGCGCTTTTCTTCATACCCTTTGTTTTAAAATAGTCGCAAAGCTTGAGGGCAACAAGGCTGAATTGATTAATCATTGCCTTTGTTTTATTTTTTTCACCTTTAACAATAGAAACGGCTTTTTCAAATATTGAAAACACTCTGCCATTCCTGCCATTTTCTGCCAGAACAATAAGGGTATCAGCAAGTTCCTTTGAATGGTTTAAAAGCAATTCTTTAATTTCAAAGTTGTTTAAAACAGCATCAGCATTTGCCAACTGAGATTTACACCTTCCCATCAGGCAGTTAAACTCAAGTTGAGCAAGTTTTTGGTATTTAATGGGGAGGTTTTTTATTGTGTTTTCTATCAACCCAGCATACTTTTTCACAACAGTGTTGTCATTTTCACTTTGAACCTTCTCAGAGAGAATATGGAGAAAGAGGAAGAAAACATTTTCATTGCGTTTTGCACAGTCAAGGTATTTTATTGCATTTTCAAGTATTTCAACCTTTTTATCGTAATCATCAAAACTCATAGAGTTTATAAACCCTGACAACTCATTGCAATTAATACGGTTATTCTTTATCAAATCAACTATATTGCCTTCAGTAATTCCCCTTTCAATAAGGGAGAGCCAGTTTTTGTAAAAAGAGACATCATCCCTTGCCCCCTGAGACCTCACAACCTCAACCCCCTCAGGGTTTGTGATAATTATTGTGGGGAAGGCACGAATATTAAACCTTTTGCATAATTTTCCACCCTCTTTTGTTGTTCCCTCTATGTAAACAGGGATAAATTTAGAAAGAATACCCTCAATCTCTCTGTTTGAAAGTATTTTGTGTTTCAACATCTGGCAAGGGACACACCAGTGGGCAGAGAAAAGTATAAACACCTTTTTGTTATACCTCTTTGCTGTCTCTTTTGCCTTTTCAAAACTGTCTTCTGTGAACCACTGTAAATCTCCTATCTTCTTAAATG
>JALWHA010000102.1:2287-4678 GCA_027038695.1 Acidobacteriota bacterium | reverse complement strand
GGAAGGTACCTTCCTCAATACAGAAGGGTTAGGGAAAAGTACGACTTTATGACAATGTGCAAAACCCCTGAAGTAGCGACAGAAGTGACTTTACAGCCTATTGACGAATTTGACATGGACGGTGCCATACTCTTTTCAGACATACTTGTTATTCCCGAAGCAATGGGAATGAAGTTACAGTTTATAGAGGGCAAAGGCCCTGTTTTTGAGTCCCCTATCCGCAACAAGGGGGATATTGATAGGCTGACGGTTGAGGGTATTGAAGAAAAATTGTCTTATGTTTTTGAGGCTTTAAAGTTAATTAGAATGTCATTAAACGAAGACAAAACCCTAATAGGCTTTGCAGGGGCTCCAATAACCCTTGCCGCTTACATGGTTGAAGGCAGCGCTTCACGAAACTATATTTACTTAAAGTCTTTAATGTACAACGATACAAGAAGTTTCAACCTTATGATGGAAAAACTTGTTCAGGCACTTGAGATTTACTACCTGAACCAGGTTAAAAGCGGCGCCGAAGTTTTAATGCTTTTTGATACATTTGCAGGGATTTTTTCACCCTTTGACTATGAAAGGTATATCTTCCCCTTTGTAAAAAAACTTGTAAAAAAGATAAAGTCAAATACCCCCGAAACCCCTGTTATTTACTTTCCGAAAGGGGGCGCAAACTTTTACAAACTTTTAACCGAACTGCCGTTAGGCGGGGTTTCCATTGACTGGTCAATCTCTTTAACCGATGCAAATAAAAAACTTGAAGGAAAATTCACCCTTCAGGGCAACCTTGACCCTGTTGTTCTCTTTGCTGATTACGAGATAATTGAAAGGGAAACAAAGAGGGTTTTAGAGGAGGGAAGAAACCTTGAAAAGGGGCATATCTTTAATTTAGGCCACGGCATACTTCCCAAAACCCCTGTGGATTCCGTAAAGAAAATGCTTGAGGTTATCCGTGCACATAATTTTAGTTGATTACGGGGGAGTTGAAAAACCTGAGCAAAGTTTCCTTTTTCTAAAAAATATGTTTTCAGACAAAAGAATACTTCCCGCACCTTTTTTTATAAGGCCTTTTGCGGCAAAGTATATTGCTTTAAAGAGAAAGGACGAGTTGATAAAAAATTACAAAAAGATTGGCTTCTCACCTTTGAAAAAAACTGTGAAAAAAATTGTGGAAAACTTGAATAATAGGCAAAAAAAATTTACATTTTCCCTTTCTTTTCTCTATCTGCCACCCTATCTTACTGATTTATCAGGGCTTTTGAAAGACGCCGTTTTGTTTCCACTTTTTCCACAGTTTTCCACAACCACATGGGGAAGCGTGCTTGACAGGGTGAAAAAGCAGAAAGACAAAAGGGTTGTTAAGCCTTACTATAACCACCCGGAATTTTTAAAACTAATTGAAAAAAGGATAGAAAAACACCTTGAAAAGACAGGGAGAGAAAAGACTGCGGTAATGTTTACAGCCCACTCTATCCCTGAATTTTTAACAAAAAAAGACCCATACATTGAGCAGGTTAAGGAGCAGGTTGAATACTTTAGAGAAAAATTAGATGTCCCTGTTTTTTCAGGCTTTCAGTCAAGGCTTGGGCCTGTTAAATGGGTTTCCCCCTTTATTGAAGATGTTATAGGTGAAATTGCGAAAAAGAATTATGAAAATGTAATTGTTTTTCCTTTAAGTTTTGTTATAGATAACTCCGAAACCCTTTACGAGTTGGATATCTATCTGAAAAACCTTGCTCTGGATAAGGGAATAAAAAACTTTATCAGGATTCCCCTTTTCAACACGGATAAGGATTTTTCAGATTTTCTGCTAAACTATGTTGAAGAAAGTATAGGGAGTGATAAATGGATAAAATAGAAATTAAGGTAAAGGTGCTTGAGCACGGGAAAGGCCTGCCCCTTCCGAAATATCAAACAGAGTTAAGTTCCGGAATGGATATGTATGCGGCGGTTAAGGAAAATTTTGTTTTGAAAAAGGGAGAGGTTGAGGCAATACCCACAGGGCTGATTTTCTCAATCCCCAAAGGCTATGAAATTCAAATCAGGCCGAGAAGCGGGCTTGCATTAAAACACGGCATTACCTGTTTAAACACCCCTGGCACAATTGACGCAGATTACAGGGGGGAGATAAAGGTTATCCTTGCCAATCTTGGAAAAGAAGACTTTGTAATTGAAAGGGGAATGAGGATTGCGCAGGCTGTTTTATGCCCTGTTTATCAGGCAAGATTAACAGAGGTTGAGGAGATTGACTCAACCGAAAGGGGAAGCGGTGGTTTCGGAAGCACGGGAATCAAATAAATTGAAAGCGGGGCTATACCTTGTTTCAGTCCCTATGGGAAACCCTGAAGACATCACTTTAAGGGGATTGAGAATACTTGAAAACGCAGACATTGTTTACGG
>JALWHA010000102.1:0-2277 GCA_027038695.1 Acidobacteriota bacterium | reverse complement strand
GAGAAAGGCTGCATACAGGCTTATTCGTTCTCTGGGGATAAAGAGAAGCGATTTACAGTTTTTAAACGAGCACAATGAAGGCAAAAAGGTTGAAGAGATAAAAAAGGCTGTAATTGACGGCAAATCCGTTGCATACTTTTCCGATGCCGGTGCCCCTGTTTTTTCAGACCCCGGCTTTAAACTTGTAAAGGCGTTCAGGGAATGGCACCTGCCTGTTACCTTTATACCCGGGGCGTCCTCTTTAATGAGCGGTATTGCGTTAAGCGGCTTTGATATGAACGAGTTTTACTTTGCAGGCTTTTTGCCGAGAAAAAACGAAGAGAGAAAGAGAAAGTTAGAGGATTTGAAAAAACTGAAAATCCCTGTTTTCATAATGGAAACCCCTTACAGATTGCAACAAATTTTAAAGGCAATAAAAACCGTGTTCGGCAAAGGCAAAAGGGTTTCAATACTCTTTAACCTGACCTGCGACGACGAAGAGGTAATTGTTGACACAGTTGAAAATATTTTAAAGATTGTTGGGGAAGAGAAAAACAGAAAGCCATTTGTCCTTGTAATTGAAGGAGGGAAAAGATGATTTACCTTGATTCAACTGCTACAACTGTGGTTATAAAAGAGGTTGCTGACGAGGTTTACAGATTTCTAACTAAAAATTATGGCAACCCTTCTTCAGCACATAAATTGGGAGTAGAGGCAAACACCCTTGTTGAAGAGGCGAGAGAGGTTTTGCTAAAAAGTTTGAATTTGGAAAACTCCCACACCTGCATTTTTACATCTGGAGGCTCTGAGGGAAATACTCAGGTTTTAAAGGGAATTGCAAAAATGTATCCGAAAAAAAACATTGTAATAGGCGGAATTGAGCACAACTCTGTCAGGACATCGGCAACAGGCCTTTTAATTGACGGGTACAATGTTAAGACAATTGACATTGAGAAAAACGGAAATGTTGACGAGGAAAAACTCCTTGATTTAATAGATAAAGACACAAAACTCTTATCCCTTATGAAGGTAAACAACGAGGCTGGAATTGTCTTCAATGTTGAGGAGATTGCAAAAAAGGTTAAGGAGAAAAACCCTTCCTGTTTTGTGCATACAGACTATGTTCAGGGTTTTATGAAGATTAAATCCGATTTAAAACACATTGATTTTATAACCGTATCAGGCCACAAAATCTTTGCTCCGAAGGGGATTGGGGCGCTTTTCATAAAAAAGGGGATTAACCTTCCCTCACTAATTGCAGGAAGCCAGGAGTTCGGCTTAAGGGGGGGAACCCACAATGTTTCAGGCATTGCTGGATTGAAAAAGGCTGTTGAAATACTAAAAGATAAAATTGAAGAAAACTATGAGAAGGCATTGAAGTTAAGAAAACTCTTTATTGACACCCTTGCGCAACACCTTGATAACTTTGAAGTTTTTGAACCGAAAAACTTTTCCCCATACATTTTAGGGGTATTTGCAAAGGGAATTGAATCAGAAGTAATAGTTAGAATGCTTTCAGACAAAGGAGTTTACATATCGGCAGGCTCTGCGTGTTCCGCAAAAGACAAAGTAAAATCAAAAACAATGCTTGCTTTAAAACTCAACCCTGACGAGTTTTTAAGAATATCGATAAACCCCTTTGTCAACTCTGAACAAGATATAAAAAGCGGAGCAAAGGCAATCGCCGAGACAATAAAAGAGTATCGTGAATTGTTTGCTTGAATATCCCCTCACTTCTTCCTGAACCTGCCGTCGTCGGTGGAGTGAGGCAGTTTGTGGATGTTTTTTTCAAGCCAGCCTATTGATTTAACCTCTCTTATGTCAAATTGGGGAACATAAGGCTTAATGTCTAAAAGAGGCGTGCCGTCAACTATGTCAACATCTTCAATAAAAAGAATGTTCCCTTCAACCTTTTCAAGTTTCACAATTGAAAGCCCTATTCCATTCGGCCTGCTCGGTGCCCTTGTTGCAAAAACTCCGTGAAGGTTGTTGTCCATATAAGGCTTAACCAAAAGAGCGGATTTTTTAGACAGGTGGAAGTGATAGAGAAGAATTATGTGGGAAAAGCCTTCCAAATCCTTCAAGCCTTCCGCATACTCTTCAAAAATCTCAACCCTTCCCTTAACCCCCCTTGCACCTTCAGGCTGAATAGGCGTTCCCTTTGTTTCTTTAAAAGGCGAATAAATTATCCCAATAGGCTTAAAAACAATCTTTTCCATACATCTATTTTAACACTAAACCCTTACTAAAATTGTCATTAATAGCAAGGCGAGGATATTATTTGTGTAATGGATAATC
>JALWHA010000101.1 GCA_027038695.1 Acidobacteriota bacterium | reverse complement strand
ATTATAAATAAGGAAAAAGAAAAAAATTCTCTTTTGGTAGAAATTAAAACACTTGAAAACAGGTACTCTCAGATTAAAGGTTTTTTGGAAAATAGGGAGGGATTTTCGGAAAGCGTAAAGAAATTAATTAGAGAAAAATCCCATTTAATTTCAGGGGTAATAGGCGATTTTATTGAGGCAAAAGACATAAACACCGCATTTTTTGATAATTTGATTTCAAGGTTTTATCAGGTTTTAATTCCGAAAGACAAAGAAAGTTTTCGGCAACTTGTGAATTATTGCAATGAAAACGGATTAAAAGGAATAGGCATACTTTATCCCGAAGCAAAAGATTTTAACGGGACCCCTTCGGAAGAATCTCTTTCACGATATTTGGTTTTAAAAGACAAGTTACCTGAAAGGTTCAAAGGTTTTTTAAACTCTTTTTCCGTAGATGGACAAAACGAAAAATTAGATAAGCATACGGTGTTTATAAACGGAGATTACTTTTTTGCGGATAGCGGGGTTTATTATATAGGCTCCAGGGATAAAAACGGTTTTCTCTCTCTGAAATCACGATTGAAAGAGATTGAACTCAATTTAGGTGTTTTACAAAACAAAGAACGGGAATTGAATGCCGAGTTGAAAGATTTATTGTTTGAAAAAGAGGAGCTTTCAAGTGAAATCAACAGAATTGACATGCAATTGGAAGAAAAGCAGAATTCGCTGAACTTATTGAATACCGATTTTAACAAGAATTTTCAACTTTTAGAGTTGAAAAAACAGGAAATGTTAAGACTTGAAGGTGATATTAAAAATCTTGAAATAAAAAATAAAGAGCTTATCGAGACTATAGGTCGTTTAGAGAAACAACTTAACGAATTAAATCTTAAAATTGATCATTTATACGCGCAAAAGGAAGATAAATTAAAAGACCTTGAAACGGTTAAAGAACAATTGGAGTATATGCAGGAAGAGTACAACGAACATAAGCTTATAACGGAAAAAAGGCGTTCTACCGTGACAAGTATAAAAAAGGAATTGGAATTTATAAGCCAAAAAAGGAAGGAAATAGCATTCAGAATAGAAAAGATAAAGGAAGATAGGGAGAGGGATACAAACTCTATTTCAACGTTAGAAATGGATATACAGGCGTTAAAGTCTAATGCGGACTCTATAGTGGACGCTTACAGAAAAACTTCCTCTATTTTAAATGAAAAAAAAGAGGTTTTACAGGAAAAGAGAAATGAGTTAAATGTTTTGGAAAAAAGGGATTTTGAATTAAAAAAAGAAAAAGAAACACTCGTAAAAGATAAACAGGAAAATGAGATAAAAAAAGCGGAAATAGCAGTTAAGTTTAATAATTTAAAAGATTATCAAATATCCCGTTTCGGGGAATTTAAGTCTGAAACAACTGATAATTTTGAAGAGTTGAACATACAGTTTGAAAAACTTTCTCAAAGGGTTGAAAATTTCGGTGCCATAAACCTCCTTGCTATTGAAGAGTGTGACGAACAGGAGAAAAGATATACTTTCTT
>JALWHA010000100.1 GCA_027038695.1 Acidobacteriota bacterium | reverse complement strand
CCGTTATACCCACTCCCACTTCCTTAAAAATGGTGGGCCCGGCAGGACTCGAACCTGCTACCGTCCGGTTATGAGCCGGAAGCTCTACCAGTTGAGCTACGGGCCCGTGTTTTCAAACAACCACCAGACAAATTATACCAATAAACTTAAAAATATCAAATCAAAAAATAAGCACCATCTTTAAGCCTGTTAGACTTGATTTTTTGATTTAAAAAAACTAAATTAAAAATTGGGTAATTTTAATACTGAGAGCATAGAGATGTTTTCAGTATTAATATTACACACCGAAGACACTTACAATTACCAGAAAAAACTTGCAAAAATGGGGGAGAATATTAACTTAAAAAACATCTCTGGGAAAAAATTGATGTGTTCTTTTTCAACCCTAAAAGATATTGAAGGTAAAATCCCATTTAAGAACCGAACAATAGCATTTTCAGGCAAGGGGGATTACCATTACCTCACCTATCTGTTTTTAAAGAGGATTAAAAAACCCTTCACACTTGTCGTATTTGACAATCACCTTGACAACCAGACTATTTTTGATAAAAACTTTATCTCCTGCGGCTCGTGGATTAACAATGCACTAAACTTAAAATCTGTTGAAAAAATAATTGTGGTAAAACCCAAAAAAGAATTTTCCGATAACAAAAAGTTAAAAATAATAGGCTTTGAACCAGAAACACTTGAAAGAGATTTAAAAAAGTCCAGAAATATTTACATTTCAATAGACAAAGACATACTTTCAGAAAAACACCTTAAAACAAACTGGGATGGCGGAGACTTTTCACCTCAAATGGTGTTAAAAATGCTTGAGAATATACCTGAAGAAAAAATAATCGGGGCTGATATCTGCGGAGAGCCTGACGAAAACAACATATTTGAGATTCAAAAAAGCGAAAGAATCAACCTTATGCTTTTAAATGCCCTTGTAAAATCCCCAATCTTCAAAAAGGAGTTTGTCTCCTAACTCTTTCAACTTAAAATAGATACATTTCTCACCTTAATTCAACATCCAGAATCTTTCATTAATAATATAAAATTTAAAATTATAAATTAGAGATGATGGATTGAGGGATTAGAGATTAAGAAGGGAGAAAATCTTTCAACTTAAAATATTCAACCAGAAACTTTGCCACCCCGTCGTTGTATCCTGCGTCAACTATGTGCTTTGCATACTTTTTAATCTCATCTTCTGCATCCCCAACCACAACAGGCTCACCGACAATCTTTAAAAGTTCAATGTCATTGTAATTATCCCCGCAATACATTGCGTCTTTTAAATCAATCTTTAAATACTCTGCAAGTTTTTGAAATGCAATGTGTTTCTTTGCGGCGGGGTTATTGAACTCAAGCCACTGGTGAGTGCCGTAAAGTTTTGGGCCAAACATCACAATATCCCCGAAGAGTTCAATAGCCTTATCTGTAATTCTTTCAATCTTCTCCACCCTTTCAAAAAACCCCACCTGAATAACATCCGCAGGCAAATCCTCAACCCCTTTGTTAAAGATTTTGTATATAGGC
>JALWHA010000099.1 GCA_027038695.1 Acidobacteriota bacterium | reverse complement strand
GTAAAAATCCAGCCTCTGCAAAAGGGTGTTGCCTTTAAAAGAGGGGATGTAAAATGTTTTAAGGTTAAAGAATGTTTCTTCCCCAAGAACGATAAAAGAGAAACAAAAAAAGATAAGTATTAAAATAGGTTTGCATATTTTCAACATTAATTCTTCCCTTTCTGTTTAATATTGTTTTCCGCCATTTCTTCTTCTACTTTTATTGACGCAAAGTATATGCGATTTTTGTTCAGTTTTTGATTCCTCTTTAAAAAATCCCTCAAAGAGAGGGGTTAGATTTTTCTTTTTACCTTGCAACTGACACGGTTTCCGTCTGCAAAGAATATTAGGATTTTATAGTGAGTTCTTCCCCTTTTTATGCTCCCGTTGTCTGGAAGGTAGATGTAAAGTTTTTCGTTGTCTTTTGTTAATAAAAAGTGGACGGAACTGTCCCTCTTTGATACAAGCCTTCCGTTTCTGACAACCGCCAATGACCAAAATTTATTATGGGGAACCGTATCCCAGACGCTGAACTTCCCGCTTGTGTTTTTTACCTTTATCTCCTTTATTCTTTTAAACTTACACTTTAAATTAACCACAACAAGGTAATCCTTTTCCCCGTCAGGTTTTATTGTTTCATACCTGCCGCCGTAATCTTTGTTGCTCAACCCCACAAGTTCTGCGCTAATCCTGTGTTTTATCCTTTTTACTCTGTTTATTACGGCGGTGCTTTCTTTTGTTCCGTCCGTAAAGTAAAGAGTTATTTTGTAAGAGGTTTTCCTTTTGAAGATACTGCCATTGTCAGGAAGGTAAAGGGTGTATCTCCCAATAGCAGGTATCGGCTTTTTCAATGCACTGTTTCTCTTTTGGAGCAACTCTCCATACTCGGTAACCGCTAAAGCCCACATTCCGTTTGCGGGAATTGTGTCCCAGATTGATTTCATTCCGTTAATGTTTTTGATTACTATGTCTTTAATTTTCTTTCCCGGGAAATTAACCTCTAAATCCAATGGATAATCGTATCCGCCGTCAGGCTTTATCTCTTCGTATCTTCCGCCAAAATCGTGCCTATCAAGGCCTTTTAAAATTGCCTCAAATTTTTTCAAGTTTTTATAACTCTTTCTTAATTGTTTCCTGTACTCTTTTTTTAATTCTTCAAAGACAAGTATCTCTTTTTTTATCATTCTAATTCTTGCCTGGGATGAATAAAGTTGGTCTTTGTAATCGTCTCCGGTTAGAAGCCTTTTAGGGCAGTTAAAACCGAATAGAGCAAAGCCGTTTACATTTTTCTTACCCTGTTTAAGCAATGCCATCTCTTTTTTAAGTTTTAAAATAATTTTATCCACTGCATTTATCTTTTCCTGAATTGTGTTGCCAAACAGGGAGATGGTGAATATAAATATAACAAAAATCAGTAATTTCCTCATTTGTGTGCCTCCCTGCACTTCCTGTAATCAAGTATGGCTTTTAACTTTTTTTTCTTGAAATTGTATTCGTCTATCAATTCATTTAAGTGTTTTTCTCTTTCATGTATTCTGCTGTCTAACCAGTTTATTTTGGCTGTATCAGAGAGTTCAATTAAAACCATGTTTGGATTGCCACAATTTGCTAACCTTTTTGTTCTTGCTATGTCATCTGCTATTTGCTTGTATGTGTTTGATGAAAACCCTGCATGGCTTAACATTACGTCGTCTCTTTGATTTTTCAGTTGTTTTATAAAATCTTTTTCCCATTTAATTTTTTTCTTATCCCATTTAATGTCATATTTTAAATTTTCTAAATCGCTTTCTTTTGCTCCCAATTCTTCCATTTTTTCTTTAAATCTTTTGCAAGGGTCTTCTTTCTTTTTAGGTTTTGCAGGCGGTTGTTGTATAGGTGGAGGGATGATTGTCGGGGGACTGGTGGGTGTTTGTGTGTTTTCTTGAGGTGTTTTGTTTTTTGTTTCAGTTTGTGGTATAGATGCTCCCACTCCTGCTGACGCTATGCCTCCGGAGGTCTGATTGTTAGAAGAAGGAGTGGCCTGTGTTGGTATTTTTACGGCGGGAAGGGTGATTTCAACAGCTTTATTGTTGTATAGAAGCCCCGGCCATGCTGCATATGGCCCTCCTATAACATGTTTCAGGATTGCGTGTATTCTTACTGTTTTTCCGGCATACTCTAAGGGAATAATCCCTGAAAAATCAACGGTTACTTTTGGTGGCGCTTTCTTTTCCCAATTTCCCAATCCGCCATACTTTAACCAAACAGTTGGTGGCCTCAAATATGAGGTAAAAAGCAGAATACTTTTAATGTTAATTCCTTTTACTTCTTCTTCCGTTAAAAGTTTTTTCCCTTTTCCATACTTTGAATCCCTTAAAGAGTACCATTCGTAAAACTCCGGGTATTTAAAATTTGAAGATGTGGGAACTTCAGCAACTATGGAAACATAGTCCTGCTCAGGAATGCCTCCGGAGTTTAAATCGCTACCGGTAACTTCTCCTTTTACCAGAAACCCTTTTTCTGTCTTTTCAATTGATGAGATTGTAAAGTCAATATTTGCTGCAAGTATGTTTAAAGAAAAAAAACACAAACAAATTAACAAGGCTAAAAATTTTTTCAATTTAAGCCTCCTCCCTTTTTTTGAAAAGAACTTAAAAATATTATAGCATTATAACCGTCTTGTTTTAAGGGGGTTGGTTTGGTTGTACATGTTATTGGTGCAGGGCTTGCCGGGTGTGAGGTTGCTTACTTTCTTGCAAGCAAAGGCCATAAGGTAAAACTTTACGACATAAAGCCTGAAAAATTTACAGAAGGGCACAAAAGCCCGAAATTCGGGGAGTTGCTATGCTCAAATTCTTTAAGGGGGGATTCCCTTACAAACGCAGTTGGCTTGTTAAAATCTGAAATGAGGCTATTGAACTCCCTTGTTATGCAGTGTGCGGAGAAAACAAAGATTCCCGCAGGGGGAGCACTTGCAGTTGACAGGCATAAGTTTGAAGATTGCGTTACCGAAGCCATTCAATCCTTTGAAAACATTGAGGTTATTTGCAAAGAGGTGCAAAACCCCGAAGAGTTGGAAGGGATAAAGGTAATTGCTGCTGGGCCTTTAGCAACTGAAGGCTTAACAAAATGGATTGCTGAGAAAACAGGGGAAGACAACCTCTTCTTTTTTGACGCCATTGCACCTATTGTTGACGCTGAAACCATTGACTATACAAAGGCTTTTTTTGCCTCAAGGTATAACAAGGGGGAAGGGAAGGATTACCTTAACTGCCCTATGAACAGGGAAGAATATTTAAGGTTTTACAGAGAGTTGGTAAATGCCGAAACAGTAAAGTTAAGGGATTTTGAGAAGGATAAAAGACTTTTTGAAGGGTGTTTGCCTGTTGAAGAGATTGCAAAGAGGGGGGAAGACGCATTAAGGTTTGGGCCTTTAAAGCCTGTTGGCTTGCCTCACCCTGAAACAGGGCAGGAGTTTTATGCAGTGGTGCAGTTGAGAAGGGAAGACAGAGAGGGAAGGTTCTACAATCTGGTAGGCTTTCAAACCCATCTCATTTATCCGGAACAGAAAAGGGTTTTCAGGCTTATTCCCGGGCTTGAGAATGCAAGGTTTGAGAGGTTTGGCAGAATGCACAGAAACACCTATATAAACTCCCCTCAAATTCTTGACCAATTTTTCAGAATGAAGGAAGACCAAAGCATTTTTTTTGCAGGCCAGATTACAGGGGTTGAAGGCTATGTTGAGTCTGCCGCAAGCGGGTTAATGGTTGGCTTTTACATTTATTCTCTTTTGAAACACGGGGAAATTATCCAATTTCCAGAAAACACAGCACTTAAGGGGTTGTCCCGCCACATTTCAACCTATTCACACAACTTTCAGCCGACAAATATCACTTTTTCCTTGATACCAGATTTGAAAGAAAAAATCAGAAACAAGAAAGAGAGAAGGCTTAAAATTGCTGAGAGAAGTTTGTCAGAGTTAAAAGAGTTTGTTTCAAAGATTGATTTTTAAAACCTTGATTTTCTTGAAAAGTTAAATTTAAAAACCCTTATTTTGAAAACTGTGGAACAATTGTTGAGGGTGAGATTTTCCTTTTTGTGCAAAATTACAAAAGGAAGAAATTGAAAAAATCCATTTGCTTTAATTCTTTGTTATTTTTGTTTTAAGTGATTTTCTTTTTTCCAAAGTATGTTTGGTTGGTTAACACAAAAAAATCCTCTTAAAAAGCCACATAAAATTTTATTTTTTGGTAATGATTTCTTTTTTTAACAATTTTTTCTTATATTTTTTCACAGTTTTTCCACAGGTATGGCTTTTTTATTGCAAAAGTGATTTTTTTACTTTATATTCTAAGTAAAGTTTTCTTTGGATAACGGAAATAAAAATCCCCTGATTTTTCATTTTTGTTTCTAAGGAAATAAAAATTAAAAAAGCGAGGTTGTATGTTTAGGGGTAAAGTATATTTTCTTGTTTTTATGTTTTTGGTTTTTTCATTGGTTTCTTTTGCAAAAAAACCTCGGGATTTGGTTGATTTTGATAGAAATATTCCCCTGTTAACGGAAATAACGCCTATTGATATTCACGGTGATTATTCCTTTTACTGGGACGATAACCATGAATGGGACCCGATTAAAGATAGGACATGGTACAGGTTTAAAGGGTTGGGGGAAAATATTGTAGGATTGTGTGCTCCTGAATACGATGGTTTGTCTCTTTTTAAGTTTGATTACGAAGACGGAAAGTTTAAGTATGTGCGAGAAATCTTTTATG
>JALWHA010000098.1 GCA_027038695.1 Acidobacteriota bacterium | reverse complement strand
ATATAACAATAAGTAATATTGAGGTTAAAACCATATTCACCCCTTATAAATTTGCTTCTTTGTTTTAATTTTACTACAAAAACTTGCTTTATGAAAAATTTGTATGATAGATTATTGTAACGACAAAAAAGGGGAATGTATGAAGATTCAGGTTTTAAGCGATTTACATCTTGAATTTGCAGACGCAAAATTCAAATACTGCGAAACAGACGCCGATGTTATCGCACTTGCGGGGGATATCGGAAATTATCAAAACGTAATTGAAGTTATCTCCAAAACTTTCCCTCAAGACAAAGATATTGTTTATGTGGCGGGAAACCACGAATTTTACGGTACTTCCCTTCAAAACGGGTATTCCGTTCTAAAAAATGAGGCAAAAAAATACCCTAATATTCACTTTCTTGAAAATGATGTATTTGAAAAAGAGGACACCGTCTTTTTAGGCACAACATTATGGACGGATTTTAATTTATTCAATAATTACCATGCAATTGCTGATACTATAAAATATAAAATAAACGATTTTTCAAGGATAACAACCCCTTCGGGGAACAGGATTTCTACCGAAATATTCAGGGAGAGGTTTTATTCTTCCCTTGATTTTCTGGAGAACTCAATCAAAAAACACAAAGGGGAAAAAATCGTGATTGTCACTCACCATTTGCCTACAATAAAAGGTATTCCCTTACAATTTCTCACCGCAAAAACAATATCAGGGATTGACCCTACTTCGGCAGCGTTTGCTTCAAACCTTGAATACTTTATCAAGGATTATTCCGACAGCATAAAACTGTGGATTCACGGCCATTCACATTATAATTACAACCCTAAGAAAATTCTCATTGAAAAAACCGTCGTCACCTGCAATCAATTTGACTACCCTTTTGTAAAACCTGAAAATTTTGACCCTTGTTTCAAAATTGAAGTTTAGTTTTTTATATAAAGTTTACTTCGCCTATCTTCGGAATTTCACTTTCGGGAATTATTTTTCTAATCCTTTCAAACGGTTCGCTTACAGCCTCGTCACTTAACTTAAAAACACCGTAATGGACAGGTATAAAGTGCTTTGCGTTTAAGTCCTTGAAAGCATTGTACGCATGTTCGGGGGACATATGGTTGTGTTTCATAATATAATCCGGTTTGTACGCCCCTATAGGTAAGAAAGCGTAATCAATTCTGCAACTTTCCCCAAAATCTTTAAAATGGGAATAATAGGCTGTATCCCCGGCATAATATAAGGTTTTTACACCGTTTGTAATTAGAAAACTACCCCAAAGGGAGGTATTCCTATCAAAAACGCCCCTTTTGCACCAATGTTTTGCAGGGAGAAATACTATTTTTACCCCTTTATATTCAAACTCGTCAAACCAATTTAATTCAAACATATTTTCTTTAGCAAAAATTTTTTTAATATACCTTTTGGATTTTAAAGGCAAAAGAATATGCCTTATATCCCTTAACTTTTTTAAAGATGGTAAATCCATGTGGTCATAGTGGTTGTGGGAGAGTAAGGCAAGGTCAATTCTCCCTAATTCGTTGACCGAGTAAGGGATAGAAGTATATCGTTGATAAAAAGGGATGTCGCCAAAAACAGGATCGGTTATTATCCTGACTCCGTTTAATTGAATAAGGACTGTACCGTGCCCTAAAAGACAGAAAAAATCCCTATCTGTTTTCAATTCTTCACTTTGGTTAACAACAGGGAGGGAAAAACTTTCTTTTTTTGCAAATTTCAAGTGAAACGATTGTATCTGCCATCTGATTATATTGAAAAAATATAGCCCCCTTGCGCCGTTTAATGGGGAATCAAATCTGAAGTACCTATAAGTTAATTGATATTTTTTCCGCAAATTATTTTTTTGCATAAAATTCTAATAAGGATTGAACTATGGTTTGTGCGAATTTTTCCCTGAAATTCGGGTCAGATATATTCCCCGCGTCTTTTTTATTCTTCAGGTTTGCAACCTCAATAAGCATTTTAATCATAACTTTATTGTATCTGATTACGGCAGGAACAAATGGTTTTGCGTACTTTCTCCTAAATATAAATTCACGGACAGGTTTTTCCGTGTGAACAGGGATATTGTTTTTTTTCAAATTGTTAACAATTAAATAGGCAAGTTTTCTGGATAAACCTTCTGAAACCTGCACCTCTTTTTTTGTAAACCTGTACACCGGCTTTACCCTTACTTCGTAATACTTTAAATAGGTTTTTGTTGCATGAGACACCTTTTTCCTGTAAAGACCCGCATAGGGTATATACACCATGGTTCCCCTGACTTTCTTGTACAAAGCGTCCGCGTGAAAACTTATAAAAATAATCTTTGATGGAGGAATACCGGACTTAATTCTTTTTGAATTTAGGTAATTTGCAAGGTACCACCTTAAGTTTAACCCGACTCTTGTCGTTAATCTAGAGTTCAGGTTAAATTGAGGAGTTGTCATCAGATACTCGTCCCTGTCTAACTTCAATTTTTTCTTGTTGAAGACCCTGTATCCCGAACTTTTGTCGTAAACGGTTGATATAACGAAAGCCTTTGTTTTGGTTTCAAGTGCCTGTTTTACCCTGCATACAATATCGTACATATAATCGTCTTCCCATACCCCGTTGTACATAGCACCCGTATCTATCCCCCCGTGTCCCGGGTCAAGTATGATATAAACCCCCTCAAGGTCTTTTGTTTTTTCTATCTTCTGTTTATTTGCAAGTATCTCGGATTCTTTTATATCTTCGGCATATTGCTTATACTCTTTTGAATTTTTAGGCTTATATTCAGGCAGAAGGTACTTTAAAGGAATTTTGATTGGATAACCTATGGGAATATTAGTTACGTCTTTTATCCCGCTTCTTTTTGCAATCTCAAACGCAAGTTCCATAACCGAATCGGCGTCAAGCCTCCCTGTAAACCTGACCACAACAGCCGAGTAAAGAGCCTCCCCTTTCTTCAGGCGATAAATTGCATACTCTCCCTGTTTATCTTTCCCGTATTCAAGAACAGGCTTTTTTGAGGTTGACGACGAAACTACCCTATTTCTAACGGTTTTGTTTTTGTTTTTCAAAAACGTAAGAAGGAGTTTTTCAGGTATTTTAACGGTGGATTTGTAATACAAACTATTTTTTCGTAATTTATTTATCTTCTTTATAATCTTATAGTTCATTCCGTTTCCCGTAAACCATACAGCAACCCTCCACAACGATTCCGCCCCTTTGTACCTGACCTTGTGGTAGTAATAACCTGATCTTATATAGTCTCTGGGAAAAAGTTTTTTTAAAACAATCTTCTTGTATCTATCTTTTAAATCTTCGTACCTGATGTAAAAGGTTTTTGTCCTCAGGCTTCTTCTATAGCGTATTTTCGCCTTTCTTGAATTTGCAAACCCGATCAAAATTGATTTTTTGCTTACAGAAGAGTCTGTTCTAATAACAAGTTTAATACCGTTTGACTTTTTTAGCGAAGCATAAAGGGAAAAATTCCCCTCTTTTTGCAGAAAAACCCTTACCGAAGAAAAAACAAAGGCGGAGTAAAAGAAAAGGATTAAAATTAAAACTCTTTTGCCCACGTTTTAACCTCGTTGACAAAAGCAAGCCAATTATCTTCATTTACCCGTATCTTATAAAATTCCTTAAACATAGATTCCAAAATAATATATATGGTCTCAATGTAAAACATTCTCTGTTCCAATTTTATATCCGGTTCTTTTATGGCAACCGCTGGTATTTTCAGGGATTTTAAATCAAGGGTTCTTGAATCTATAACAAAGAAGAAAGAATCTTCCCCCGATTGTACTTTCAACTTCATTAAGGAAGGCATTTTACCGTTTAAAATAGCCCTTTTTGCCTCTTGAGATATGGACGGAACCCCTTTTTTTAAATCGGTTTCCCATACATCACCTTCCCCCTCAAGGGTGAGCCTGTCCATCACATTTAAATAGATTATCTCCCCTGCTACCTCTATCTCCCCTCCGTTAATCTCGGAAGTGTACAGAATGTATAAGAGAAATTCCCTTATTATGAACTCTTCAATCTTTAATTCACTCGTCATAGATAGCGGTCTCCGTTAAAGATGCAAGTTTATTTACCCCTTCCTTTCCTACCGAAATATATGAAAACACGGTAGGTTCCACATAAACAGGCAGAATGGAAAAGGTTTTTTCAAACAGAGATAAAAACAAAGCGCCTAATTTTTTTGAGGTTGAATTTAAGAGCAAAGTCTTTTTATTTAAATCAATTACCGATTCAACAACCTTAGGGTTAGGAAGGGTTTTTTTGAGCAATTCCCTCATTATGTCGTCTTTTAACTGCTTAAGTTGTTTGTTGTTTTGAATTGAAAGAGCTTCCGATTCAATTAATTGATTTACCTTGCAGTCAAGCAAAACCTTTGAAACCTTCTTGGTATCGTACCTTAAAGCAAGAAACAGGTAATTCCCGTAATAGATATCCTCCGTTTTTATCAACGGGTCATACACTTTTAAGGGGTTTACCCAGCCTATTGATTCCTCTTGAGATGCATTCTCAATATCTTTAAACAAGAAATTATTTAAATTGGCTACAACCCTTTCTTTCTCTTTAAAGAATTCAATTTCTTCTATAAAAAATCTCTTTAGACTTAAATTTCCGCTAAAAAATCCCATAGAGGAATTTTATCATAAAATGCCTAAAATTTCTTTAACTTTATCCGTATAAACATTTTTTTCACTGTAAATCGTGAGGTAATCTTCCGAGGGATTCCCATATT
>JALWHA010000097.1 GCA_027038695.1 Acidobacteriota bacterium | reverse complement strand
AGTATCGGGTGTCTCACCTGAACTATTCTTCTATTTGCAGGCAAAGGAGAAACCCTATACCTGCCTCGTCCTCTGTAAAACCTGTCAACAGGAGAGTAAACTACCCTTCTTCTATACCTTACCGGATAGCGTACAGGCCTTCCCCTGTAGTAACGACAGGGATACCAACCGACATAATTGTCCCAGTAAGTCCATGTTACCCATCCCGGAGAATACCATACGTCGGGAACCCATACCCAGCCGAAAGAAACGGAAAAATCCCAGTACCCGTAATGAAAAGGTGCGTAACCCCAGGGGTAATAGGAAACCCAGGACATACCGAAGGGAGACCATACCCATCTGCCGTAAGAGTAAGGAACCCAATCGGTGTCAACAACATAGGGCCTCCATACATAAACGTTTACATCGTCGTCGTAAACCCAGGTGCCGTAAGAATCAAGTTCGTAAACATAGTTTTTAATCTCAACCGGTACATACTTTTCACTAACAACAACCTTTCTTTTGTATGAGTTTGCAGCCCAAAGATCAAAATCGTCAGTATCAAAGGTATTGAACACATAGGTCTGGACTGACCCGTCAGAGTTTATTATTGCCGCTTCTCCCGACCTGATAAGTTTTGCTCCTTCATTTACGTCCGCTTCAATCTTCCCGCTAATAACCTTTATGTCTGTTTCAAAGGAATTTTTGTCAATCCTGTACTGTCCGTGTTGAAGAAAGAAAATAGTACTGTCTTTGGTGTCAACCCTGAAGGTCCTGTTCCCAAACTCTTCCGAATCTGAAATATCATAGTAAATCTTACCGCTCCAGAGTTTCACAATCATCGCAAAACTGGTTTTATTCCCGTCTATCTCAAGAAATTCAATTTTAGTGTCTTCGCCTATTTTCAACAATGTTCCGTCAATAAATTGAATAACTGCTCTGCTGTCAGGGGCAGTTTTAACAACATCAAGAGGGTTTAAAGGCAGGTTTCGTTCCGCCTTTTCAAGTTGATAAGAATCCCTGTATACATTTATGCTTCCGTCTACTTCCGCAAGCCTTGCAAATTGAGCGCCTATGCCGTAAAGGTTCTGGTTGTCGGTTGAGGAATCGGCAAAAGTTATTAACGGAATTAATAGAAACATTAAAATTGTAAGTGCTTTTTTCATCTTATCCTCCAAAATTCTTATTTCAATTATTTAAATAAGCAAAAATAATGCCATATTATTGTAATAACCCTCTTGACTTTATAGTTAAAACTACATATTATAGTTATGCCTATAAATCAGTAAGGAGGCTAATTTTGCAAGAAAAACTCTCAAAAAGCCTTGAAGATTACCTTGAGGCTATACTTATAATCAAAAAACAAAAAGATGAGGTCAGGGTAAAAGACCTAATGAATTTCTTTCATTACAAAGTATCGTCGGTTAATCAAGCGATAAAACAATTGAAGGCAAAGGGTTTGGTAGAACAGGAAAGGTACGGAAGCATAAAATTAAGCAAAGAGGGAGAGTTTTTAGCGAAAAGCATACTTAAAAAACATAAAGTGTTAGTAGATTTTCTAACTTTTGTTTTAGGTATAGATCCAAAAATAGCGGAGTACGACGCATGCTCTTTTGAGCACTTTATCCATGAAGAAACTTTCAAAAAGTTCAAAAGGTTAACAAAGTTTTTTAAGAAAAACCTCGAATGTCTGGGGGCTCTAAAAGAATACCTTGGAGAAAAAGAATGAGAGAATTAATTTTGGTAGGGCAGCCTAACAGCGGAAAGAGTACTTTTTTTAACGCACTTTCGGGGTACAAAGCATTAACAGGCAATTTCCCGGGGGCAACTGTAACATACCAGGAAGGAGAATTAAACCTGTTCGGAAGGATATACAAAATCGTGGATTTACCGGGGACTTACTCTCTTATCCCTCAGGATAAAGCGGAGTTAGAGGCAAAAAAGTTTCTTGTAAAACACAAAGACGCCACAATTGTAAACATAGCAGATTCTTCGGTTCTTGCAAGGAGTTTAGAATTAACCATTGAATTAATAGAATTGCAAAGACCCATGGTTTTAGCGTTAAACATGATTGACGTGGCAAGGAGAAAAGGCCTTCGTATTGACCATAAAAAACTGTCCGAACTTTTAGGTATACCCTGTATTCCAACTTCGGCAAGAAGGGGAAACGGTGTGATAGACGTAATCAGGGCGGCAAACAAAAGCAAGATACCGGAAAAGTCTATAACCTTGAAATTCCAAAAAGACGTGGAAGAGGTAATTCAGTCTCTGGCAAAACACATTCCCGAAAAAGCGACTGAAGATTTAAATATCCCTCAAAGGACAATTGCAATAAGGTTATTAGAAGACGATAGTTATTACCTGAAGGTTCTTGAAAACCATAACGGGAAAATAAAGTCTCAGGTAAAAAAAGCAAAAGAAAAACTTGAGAAAAAACACGACAAAGAGGCAAAGTTTGTAATAGCAGCGGAGAGGCACAACCTCGCGATGGAAATTTTTGAGCAGGTTACCACATTTTCCAAAAGCGAGCACATAGTTTCCCTTGGGGAAAAGATAGACAACTTTGTTCTTCACCCTTTTTGGGGCTATATAATATTAATTGCGGTTTTTTACGGATTGTTTAGCCTTATATTCAATACAGGGGCTCACTTTGAAGAATTGATTTTAGGGAAGTTTGACGCATTAAGCAAGTTAATAGAAAATTCAATCTCCAATAAAATGCTTTCACTAACCTTAATAGGGCTTGTTCAGGGGGTAGGCGGTGCATTGGGCATTGCTCTTCCCTATATCGTCCCTTTCCTTATAGGCCTTGCCATACTTGAAGACACGGGGTATATGGCGAGAATTGCCTTTTTAGCAGATTCAATTATGCATAAAATAGGACTTCACGGCAAAGCGGTTGTTTCATTTGTATTAGGGTACGGTTGCTCAATCCCCGCTGTTATGGCGGCAAGAAACCTTGAAAACACCAGAGACCGGGTTGTTACCGCATCTCTATCCGTTTTAATTCCCTGTTCCGCAAGGACGGTGGTTATTTTCGGGCTTGTCGGGTACTACATAGGCAAGTGGTATGCAATCGGGCTATACATACTGAATGTATTGGTAGTAGGGATTATAGGAAGGGTTTTAACAAAGATAGATAAAACCCTTGTCCCGGGGCTTGTCCTTGAAATCCCCGAATACCATATGCCTATTTTAAAAAATGTTCTCATAAAAACCTGGATAAGGATTAAAGATTTTATCACCGTTGTCCTTCCGCTATTAGTTATCGGGAGCATAATTATGGTTTACCTTGAGCATTATTCGCTTGACGCAATAATAAATACGGCACTTAAACCTCTAACCGTGTTTATTCTTGGGCTTCCGAAAAAGGTAGGCACCACCCTGATTTTCGGAATATTCAAAAAGGAATTGACACTTATGATGCTGTTTCAGGCATTAGGGACAAATAACCTTTCAACCGTTATGACACATACCCAGATGTTTGTCTATGCAGTTTTTATTCTCTTCTACATTCCATGCATATCAACGATTCCGGTTTTATACAGGGAAACCGGCAAAAAAGCCACTATTTATGTTGTTTTGGGAACACTGATTTTAGCAACAGTATTGGGGCTTGCCGCAAGGTTTGCAGGCGCTATAATATTTTAGGAGAGTTATATGGAAATATTACTAAATCAAAAAGAAGGGCAACTGGTTGAAATTATGGAATTTGAAGGCGGTTCTAATTTTGTGTCAAAACTCTATAAATTAGGGATAAAAGAAGGGGTTAAGGTTTTCATAAAACAAAAATGCAGGATCTGTCCAATACTCCTTGAGGTAAACGGAAGCACCGTTGCCGTAGGAAGGGGAATGGCGGGGAAAATTCTTGTGAGGAAAATATAAGATGAACTACATATTCGGTCCCGTTCCCTCAAGAAGGTTCGGAAGGTCTTTAGGGATTGACCTTTTCCCGGAAAAAAAGCATTGCACATTTAACTGTGTTTACTGCGAGGTGGGGACAGGCAGGCCTGAAAAAGAATTTATAGACTTTGAGGTTGAAAAGGTTATTGCCGAACTAAGACAATGGCTTTTTGAAAACCACACAAACCTTCCCGATTTTATAACCTTTGCGGGAAGCGGGGAACCTACCCTTTACAAAAGCCTCGGCAGATTGATTGAAATGATAAAAGAGATAACTGAAATTCCCGTTGTAATCCTTACAAACGGCTCCCTATTGTTTGACAAAAATATCAGGGAAAACTGTAAAAGATGCGATTACCTTGTTCCATCTTTAGACGCGGGATGTAAAGAAACCTTTTTGAAAGTAAACAGGCCTCACAGGGAATTTGCAGACTATGACAGGTATGTAAATGGTTTAATTGAAATGAGAAAGGAGTTTCAAGGCCACTTTCTTCTTGAGGTTTTACTTGTAGAAGGGATAAACACTTCCGAAAAAGAGTTTTACCTTTTAAAAGAAAAAATTGACCAAATCAAGCCTGACAGGGTACAGATAAACACTGTTTTCAGGCCTCCGGCGGAGGGGTTTGCTCACGGGGCAAGCGAACAGTCTATTGAAAAATTTAAAGAAATAATAGGGGATATGGCAGAGCCTGTTAAATACTATTCGGGAAGCGGGAGCGTTATAAAGCACCTTAAAGGAAAACTGCTTGAACAGATTATTTTAAAGACAATCACTATAAGGCCGTGTACCGTAAAAGAATTGTCAGATAGCCTATCCGTCGGTACAAAACACCTTGAATCAATTGTTAAAAAACTT
>JALWHA010000096.1 GCA_027038695.1 Acidobacteriota bacterium | reverse complement strand
GTTAAAGCAGCCACAGACGCAGGCGCTGCAGCCGCAAGAAGAGTGGGCGAACTTGTATCCGTACATGTAATCCCGAGACCGCACAACAACTTAGAAGGGGTAATGCCAATAGGCAAGTCAAAATAATTTTAAGTGTTAGGTTTTATTGAAAACTTAATTGGCAAAAAAAAACTTTTAGATAAAAGAGAGATTCCTGACTTAAAAGGGTCTCTCTTTTCTATTTACCTTGAATTACTATCAAGGGAAAAAGGTAAAAAAATTGTATTTATCCCCTCTTCTTCCCTGAAAAAGGAGGCATTGAAAGGGGATTTAAACATTCCCGAATTTCCTCAATTCTCTTTAACCTCAACACTTCTTGAACCTCACATAAAAACAAAAACAGATTACTATGACGCATATTTCAGGTTTTTTCTAAAAAAGGAAGGTATAGCAATTGCAAACCCTTGTTTTTTTCTCCTTCCCCTTCCCTACTTATCTGAAAACTTTTTTGAAATTAAAACCTATCAGGAGTTAAACCCTGAAAAACTAAAACTATTTCTTTCAAAAACAGGATACACTCAAACGGATATAGTGAGGGAAGCGGGGGAATACGCCTTCAGGGGGAATATCATTGACTTCTTTCCCTATAATTCAGAACTGCCGTTAAGGATTGAAATAGACTTTGACGAGGTTGAGTCAATAAAGATGTTTGACCCATTTTCTCAGAAATCGGTTAAACTTGAAAATAACGCGGCAATCTATCCCATATTTGCCTTACCTGACAGTGAAGAAAACATTAAAACCTTAAAAAACAAACTGAAAAAACTCTTCCCTTCAGAGCATTTAAAGATTTCATTAAAAGAAAAATACGAACAACTTGAAAAGCACAAACTTAAAGACTTTTTCTACCTTTCACTTTCTTTAATGGAAGACAGGTTTGAAGAGTTTTTTGAAAACACACTCTTTGTCTTTGAAAACAAAAAAGAGTTTTACGAGAGGATTATCTGCATAAAAAATGAGATTGAAAGGCTTTACAAAGAAGAAACAAAAAGCGGATACCTTGCTCTGCCGTATGAAGGGATATTCAGAAGCATTGAAAAACTGGACAAATTTTTAGAAGATAAATCAATTGAAATCAATCCCTCAAACACTGATTTAATTTCTTCCGAACCGCCTATAATCAAAGGGAAGATTGGGGAGATAGCAAACTTTATAAAAGAAAAGTTAAATGAAAAGTGCAAAGTAATCCTTTCATCGCCAAACGAGTTTTACTTAAAAAAAAGCGAGGAATTTTTATTTGAAAACTCAATCCCCTTTTCAAAAGAGGAAGATAATGATGGGGTAACCCTAACAATCTCAAAGTACAAAAACCACTTTGCACTTTCAAACAGCATTGTTTTTTTAAGTTATCCCTCACTTTTCCCGGAAAAGAAAAGGGAAAAGAAAAAGGCAAGGTTTTCTTCCTTCTTTTCAGACTTCTCTGACATAAAAAAGGGAGACTATGTTGTCCACATTGAATACGGAATATCAAGGTATCTGGGAACAAAGACG
>JALWHA010000095.1 GCA_027038695.1 Acidobacteriota bacterium | reverse complement strand
TATCTCAATTTACTAACCAAGAGAAAGCAAACTATTTTGTGCCGTTGGCAACATTTATGGTATTTAATAAACTTTACAGCAAAGATATTAAAAACGACTTTTACGCTTGGTATAAGTCTGATGCCGAAGCCTATTTTGATGATATTGTAAATTCTATTTCTGATTTTCTAAACTTAAAAACCGAAAACAATGGAAAACAACAATAAAAACAACAATACAAAAATAAAGACATTAAAAGATGCACTTGAAGAGAATAGTATCCGCATTCCAATTATTCAGCGGGATTATGTGCAAGGACTCGGTTTTGATCCTTTTAAAAGCAAAAGAGACAAGTTTTTAGAATATTTGCTTGATGGAAATAGTAATAAAACGCTTGATTTTATCTACGGTTACATTGAAAACGAATATTTCGTGCCTATTGACGGGCAGCAGCGACTGACAACTTTATTTTTACTACACCTGTATTTAGGTTTATTATCAGATGATGAAAAGAAAAAATTTACTTATGAATTAAGAACTTCAGCCAAGGATTTTTTTTACAAACTCATAGAGTTGGACTTTTCAGAAATCAAAAAGAATAACAAATTACCTTCGGAATACATAAAAAATCAAAGTTGGTTTCATACGCATTGGCTAAATGATACCACAGTCGTAGCTGTCCTTGATATGCTGGATGCTATTTTTGAAAAAGTTAAAGATAAAAATGAAGATGAATTAAAAAAATTAAAAGATAAGATTGAAGGTATAAATTTCCACTTCTACCATTTGGATAATTTCACAGATCCCGAGCAACTTTTCATTAAACTAAATGCCCGCGGTTTGCTTCTTACACCTTTTGAACAGTTCAAAGCGTGGTTGATTAAGAAAGTGGAAGAATTATCAATAGATATAAAGATAAAAGATTGGCAAACTAAACTTGATACGGTATGGTATGAGATGTTTTGGAATATAGCGAGGCGGATAAATAAGGATAGTGAGGAACTGGCAGAATTAACTGATAGAATATTCTTGAGATTTATAAATGAATTTTTGTTGTTCCTTGCAGTGTCAAAACAAAATGATGACAATAGTAATAATAAGAAAACGGAGGTAGATTTTCAATTTTTTACAAATAAAGATGTAAATTTTATTTTATCAAAATATGAAAAAGTTATTGAACAAAATCCCCAACAAATTATTAAAGAGTTGATAGGTATTATTGATGCTTTTTCCCAATTGGCGACAAGTTTAGATAACGATAAATATGAAATTGATACGCATTTGCAAGACATCTACTTGTTTGAAGGAGGTGAAAAGACAAGTTTTGAGTTTAAAAATTTATTTCAACAAATGGTTGGTTTTACTTATTATCAACGAATAGTTTTTATTTCAATTGTTTACTGGCATTATAAAAATGTATATGAAAGTAAAAATATTTTAGAAAATATAAAGAGTTATTTAAGGGTAATCAGGAATTTGGTTAGTAACACCTCAGACTTCTCAAATAGATAGGAAAATATATACAAAACAATAGGAAAATAGTACGAACGCAA
>JALWHA010000094.1 GCA_027038695.1 Acidobacteriota bacterium | reverse complement strand
ATATCTGCAAATGTGATTGCAATCTATTTGCTTGCTAAAAAGGGTACAAGGATAGGGTTGAAATTTGGCTTTCTTACCGCTTTTTTGGGGCTTGCCTTTGCCTCGTTTTTAGGTTTTTACACACTTGTAATAGGGATATTCTTTATTTCAATGACATTTGGGCTTATAATGACTTCCCTGGCAACCACCTATTCACACCTCCCTTTAAAACACCAGGATTTTTCAATGTACCACTCTTTTTTCGGGATAGGGGGGCTAATTGCGCCTATTATAGTTAAGGCTATTGTTGGCAGGGGATTAACCTACAACTTTGTTTACTTGAGTTATTTTGTCGTATTTGTTGTTGTGCTTTTAATGTTTGCTTCCCATCCCTTTGAAAATTACAAAACCGAAGACTACTCGTTTAAAGACATAAAAAAAGCACTTCTTGACAAAAAAATATTTATCCTTGTTCTGCTTTTGGGTTTTTACGCCGCAAGCGAGATGTCTATTGTTGTATGGACGGGGAATTTCTATAAAAGCGTGCACCATATAGGAATAAAAAAGTACTCCCTTGTTTTATCTATGTTCTGGCTTGTTTTTACAGTAAGCAGGTTTTTCGGCAACAAAAAGATAAAAAAGTTCGGGATTCAGAGAAATATTATTATTATGTCAATATTGACTATTTTAAATGTCGCAATTATGCTTTATGCTCCTTTTAAATACTCGGTAATTTTCTTCGGGATAACGGCATTTTTTATGGCAACCCTTTTCCCGTCTTTCCACTTTCTTATCAATTACATAGCCGATAACGATATAAAAGGTCCCGTTAACGGGTTTCTGTTTTTAACGGTTTCTATTGTGGGAATGTTTTTTGTCCCCTTTGTGGGGATAATTGCGGATATTAACATTTACTATGCATTTGGTATAATTCTTTTGCCTTTTGTGGTGCAGGCAATTATTTTGCCTTTACTTTGCAAAGAGAATATTAAGGTTTAAGAGGTGAACTATGCTACTACTTAAAAATTGCTACTATGTTGCAACCTTTGACGAAAAGGGTACCGAGTTAAGGAATGTGGACATTTTTATTGAGGGAAAAAGAATTAAAAGGATAGGAAAAGGCTTTGATATAGAGGGTAATTTAACTGTTCAGGCTATAGACTGTTCCAACCTTGTTATTCTGCCAGGGCTTGTGAACACTCATCACCACTTTTTTCAAGTATTGACGAGGAATTATCCTCCCGTGCAGAATGCAAAACTCTTTGACTGGCTTGTAAACCTTTACAAGGTGTGGAAAAACATTGACGAAGAGGCGATTTACTATTCAAGTTTAATTGTTATGGCTGAATTGTTGAAAACAGGTTGTACTTTGACTTCGGACAACCATTATCTTTACCCTGAAGGTATTGAAGAGATTTTTGATATTCAAATTGAGGCTGCAAAGAAGTTAGGCATAAGGACTGCTTTGACAAGGGGCTCAATGACAATGGGAGAAAGCGAAGGGGGATTGCCCCCTGATGTTATATGCCAGGACACGGAAACTGTTATAAAAG
>JALWHA010000093.1:13446-14900 GCA_027038695.1 Acidobacteriota bacterium | reverse complement strand
TTATTAAATTTAAAATTAGAAGTATTAAAAAAAGGTCTTTCGGCTTAATAAACTGCTCCTTCATTTTTTTTCTTCTTTATTTTACAATAAATTTTCAAATATCTCCTTTAACAATTTATAATTAAATTCGTAAAAGAAAAAAGAATATTTTTTAGGGGGGAATATGGCCGGAAAAGGAAAAAAAGGCTTGTTGATAATTGTTATTATATTTCTATTCTTTATAGGCATAGTTTATTTCCTGGGGAAAATGGCGGCAAAGTTTTACAGCGGGGTTCCTACTATTAGTGAAAACACTCTCGTAGAAGTAAGGTTTGACAACCCTGTCGTTGAAAGAGCACCTTTAATGCCTTTAAAAAAGATAGTACCTTTTCACAAGATTATTAGAGCGCTTTACAATATCCCGGAAGACAAAAACATAAGTGCCGTTCTTGTTTTCGGAAATGAATTGCCTCTTGACGTGGCACAACTTGAAGAGTTAAATCAGGCTCTTGAGTACATAATTAAGCACGGGAAAAAGGTTTATGTATACTACGATGAAATCGGAATGAATTATTTTGTTGTCCCGAAAGGGGCGGAGGTCGTAATGCACCCCACTCCTGGAAGGTATGTAGCATTAAAGGGATACTACTCAGCCCAACCATTTTTCAGGACATTGCTTGAGGATAAATTGGGAATCAAATTTAACGTAATCCACATAGGGAATTACAAAGGGGCGGGAGAGCCTTTTGTAAGGGATTCAATGTCAAAATACTTAAGGCAGGAATTAACTGAACTCTTTGACTCTTTCTGGGATAACATGTGTTCAATGATCTCCGAATCAAGGGGATTTAAAAAGGATGAATTTGAAAAAAACCTGTATGATGGCAAGTATTTTTACCTGTCAAAGGATCAGGCAAAAAAATTAGGTTTCGTTGATTCTTTTGAGTTTAAAAACAATATTGAAGATAAATATAATTCTACGGTTACAATTTCCAGATATGCAAAATCTTTAAGTGACGGATTAGGAACTAACCCCATTGCCCTGGTAATCGGAGAAGGTGAGATTGTTATGGGTGAAGAACAACCTTCCCTTTTCGGCAACAATAAAAACATAATAGCGGCAGATACAATGTGCGAAAAAATCAGAAGAGCCGCAAACGACGATAATGTAAAAGTGATAGTTTTAAGGGTTAAGTCTCCGGGAGGCTCCGCTTTAGCCGCTGAACTGATAAATAGAGAGATAAAAAGAGCGGCAAAGAAAAAGCCTGTAATAGTTTCGGTTGGTTACATGGCAGCTTCAGGGGGATATTATATTTCCTGCGGAGGAGATTACATAATTGCAGATAAAAATTCAATAGTAGGCTCAATCGGTGTTGTAAGTTTAATTCCTGAAATTTCCGAATTAAGCAAAAAAATAGGAGTCAATTTTGATGAGGTGAAAAGGAGCAAGTATTCGGATTTCCTCTCGCCGTTTA